>JAOAPT010000194.1 GCA_025463045.1 Candidatus Solibacter sp. | reverse complement strand
CTTTGACGGCGACCAACTCGACCTTCTTATTCCCGCTGGCCGCAGCGAGCGCCTTTAAGTCGAGTTCCGTGTTCGCCGGGATGCAGGCCATGAGCACGCCGGTGCGGTCGCCGCGGGCGACGAGCGTCTTGAAGACCTGCTCGGGCGGCATGCCGATCTTCTCGGCGACGTGCGGGGCGCTGAGATCGCTCTCATCGACCTCGTACTCGCGGAGTTCGTAGTGGATGCCGGCCGCATCGAGAATGCGGGCCGCGTTGGTCTTAACGGTCTCCTTTTTCGCCACGATTTATTCTACTCGCGGTCTTGTATGCGCCGCATCGAAGTGTCCGGCGAGGTGGACGGCGGTCGCCTTCACGACGGCGGAGACTTCCTCGCCTTCGCGCAGCGCGAGGTCGGCGGCCGATTGCGCGGTGACGACGGCGACGAGCGGGAAGCCGCAATCGAGTTCGACGCGGGCGAGCGCGCCCTCCATGATGACGGCGAGCACGCGCCCGGCAAGACGATTGCGCGCGCTTGAGACTTGAGCGCTGTCGCGCGTGACGGCGACGTCTTCGGCGTGGATGCAGGCGACGACCGAGCCGCTCTCGCCCGAATCGACGCACTCAAGGCGCGCGCCGCCGACTTGGAGGATGAGCAAGCCGCCCTCGCGTCCGATGATTTCGGCGGGGGCGACGTTCTCGACGCCGACGGCCTCGGCGACCTGGCGATCGACGGGGCGTTGGAAGACCTCGCGCACGGGTCCGAACTGACGGATTTGGCCTTCGACCATGACGGCCAGCGTGTCGCCGAGCGCGACGGCCTCCATGCGGTCGTGGGTGACGACGATGCTGGGGACACCGCCGGCGAGGAGGAGGCGGCGGAGTTCGTAGCGCATGCGAAGTCGGGTGGGGGCGTCGAGCGCGGAGAGCGGCTCGTCGAGCAGGAGGAGTTCGGGGCCGGCGGCGAGGGCGCGGGCGAGGGCGGTGCGCTGCTGTTGTCCGCCGGAGATGGCGTGCGGCAGGCGGTCTGCGAGATCGTCAAGTCCGAAGGCTTCCATGAGTCCGGCGGCGGTGGCTGGGGGCGCGGCGTAGGCGACGTTTTCGGCGACGGTGAGGTGGGGAAAGAGGGCGTAATCCTGGAAGAGAAATCCGGCGCGGCGCTGCTGAGGCGCGAGCGATTCCCAGGGGCGTCCGCGGAAGACGATGGATCCGCTATCGGGACGTTCGAGGCCGGCGAGCAGGCGGAGGAGCGTGGTCTTGCCGCTGCCGGACGCGCCGAAGAGGACGGTGACGCCGGTGAGCGGAAGGGTCACGCGCGCGTCCAACGTGAAGCCGGAGGCGAGGCGCTTGCGGCAATCGCAGACCAGAAAATCGCCGGTGTGATTGGCTAGCGGCCCGGCCATACGCCCCACACGCGGCGCTGCAGGCCGTAGGTCGCGGCGAGCACCACAAAGGAAATCAGCAGGAGGAAGAGCGAGGTCTGGGCGGCGGCGGCGTAGTCGAGCGCCTGCACCTGATCGTAGATGGAGATGGAGACGGTGCGGGTGACGCCGGCGATGTTGCCGCCGACCATGAGGACGACGCCGAATTCGCCGAGGGTGTGGGCGAAGGTGAGGATCGCGCCGGTGGCGACGCCGGGGAGCGCGAGGGGAACGATCACGCGGCGGAAGGTGGCGAGGCGCGAGACGCCGAGGCACCAGGACGCCTCGATCAGGCGGCGATCGACCGCGCCGAACGCGGCAGCGACGGGCTGCACGGTGAAGGGCATGCTGTAGAGGACGCTGCCGAGGAGCAGGCCCTGGAAGGAAAACGGGAGCATGCCGCCGGTGAGGCGGGCGTAGAGCGCGCCGATCGGACTGCGCGGGCCCATCGCGAGGAGGACGTAGAAACCGAGCACGGTGGGCGGGAGTACGAGCGGCAGCGCGACGAGGGCTTCGACGAGAAACTTCCAGCGGCGGGTGGAGTAGGTGATCCAGTAGGCGATGGGGAGGCCGATGACGAGGAGGATCGCGGTCGTCGATACCGCGAGGCGGACACTCAGCCAGATCGCCTGCCAGTCCATATGATTATTCGAGGAAGCCGTAGTCTTTCAGGATGCTCCGGCCCGCGGCGGAAAGCAAAAAGTCGCGGAACTGGCGGGCGGGCTCCGTGTCCTTCAGGATCGCACCGCCTTGTTCCATGCGCGGATATTTGTCGAGCGGAATTTCCCAGTAGCGGCCCTGGCCGCGAAGGGAGGGCGCGAGGGCGAGCGAGAGCGCGACGACTCCGGCGTCGGCCACTCCGCTTTGGACGAACTGCAGGGTCTGCGCGATGTTTTCGCCGAGGACGATGCGGGGACGGAGGCTGTCCCACACACCGAAGTTGCGGAGGGCTGCCTCGGCGGCGCGGCCGTAAGGCGCGTGCACGGGATTGGCGATCGCGAGATGCTTCAGGGCTGGATCACGGAGTGCGATCGCGGCATCGAGGCGGGAACTCGCGGGCACCCAGACGACGAGGCGTCCGACGGCGTAGGTGAAGACGGGCTTGCCGAGTTTGCGCGCGTAGTCGACGTCTGCGGAGAGGAAGATGTCGAAGGGGGCGCCGCTTTGGATTTGGGCGAAGAAATTCCCGGAGGATCCGTAGGCGACTTCGATATCGATCTCGGGGTGAGATTTGTGGAAGGCGCGGGTGAGTTCGTCCATGGCGAACTTGAGGTCGGCGGCGGCGGCTACGGTGACTTTGGCGGGCGGCGAGACGCGGCATGCGAGAGTCGTTAGGGCGAGAGCGGCGACAAGTTTAAGCGACACTGTCATGGATAAAGGACATTATAGTGCTCCGTTGAACTCCGATTTTGGAGCGGCGACGGTGAGGGAGCGCTTGTCACTTGACAGGCGCTCGGGCGTCGCTTCGGCGACCACCGCTCCGTGACCGTCGCGGCTCGGATGGGCGGACTACTTGTTGAGCGCCTTTTCCAGTTTTTCGAGTTGGCGCTCGCTTTTTTCGAGGAAATCTTTGGCGGCGGCAGCGTCGCCGGCAGCGAGCGCATCGTTTGCACCTTGGAGAAACGAGTCCATGAGGCTGGCGGCCTGCTGCCAATCGCTGCGCATGCCGAGGCCGCTGGCGGCCTGACTGCGTCGAATGCCGTCGAGCGCGCTGTGGATGGAATTGACGCGCGCCGAGGCGAGGACGACCGATTCGCGCACCTTCTGTAGTTCGGCGCGATGCGACTGCTGGGCGGCGACGTCGGGCTGCGGGGCGGCGGGTTGCTGCTGTATCGGTGCTTGCTGTATCGGTGCTTGCTGCATCGGTGCGGCAGGCACGGGGGAGGCTTGCGTGGATTGACGCTGCGGTTTAATGATCGCTTGGGCCGGAGTTGGAGATGGAATCGAAGCGGTGGAGGCGGGCGGCACTTCGGCCGCGGGCGAGGACGGAACGGGCGCCTCCTTGATAACGAGTTGCTGCTGGGGCGCCGGAGTCGCCTGGGGCGGCGGGCTGTCCGCGGCGGCCTTCTTCCACGGGCCGAACTGGATCGCGCCCACGAGCACGGCGACGAAGCAGAGCGCTCCGACGGTCGCCCATAGCGCCCGGTGCGATTTCTGGGGAGGCGGCGCGCCCGGTACGGAGGCGGCGATCGGCGGCGGGTCCGCCACGCGCGTCACTGGCCGCACGTGCGGTGAGTCCATCACGAAGGTCGCTTCCGACACGCTCTTCAGTGCATTGCGGAATGCTTCCGCGGTTTGGAAGCGGCGGTCCGGCTCGCGCGTCACCGAGATCATGATCAGGTCGTTCAACGCCTGGGGAACTTTGGGATCGAGGGTGATCGGCGGAACGGGCGTCTGCTCCAGGTGCGCGCCGAGGATGGCGAACTGGCTGTCGCCATCGAAGGCGTGTTTGCCGGTCACCAGCTCGTATA
>JAOAPT010000147.1 GCA_025463045.1 Candidatus Solibacter sp. | reverse complement strand
CGGCGAGCGCCGCGGCGGAAGATGGCGCCAAAGCATTTTAGATTCTTAAGGAGCGAACATTTATGGCAAGCAATCGTGGAGTAGTATACGTAGGGCCGGGAAAAGTTGAGGTCCGGCCGATTGATTTTCCGAAGTTGTCACTGGGATCCCGGAAGTGTGAGCACGGCGTGATCCTTAAGGTGGTGAGCACCAATATCTGTGGGAGTGACCAGCACATGGTACGAGGGCGCACTACGGCTCCTGCCGGTATGGTCCTGGGACACGAGATCACTGGCGAAATCATCGAGAAGGGCAGGGACGTAGAGTTCTTGAATGTGGGCGACCTGGTTTCCGTCCCTTTCAACATCGCGTGCGGACGCTGCCGCAATTGCCGGGAAGGCAAGACCGGCATCTGCTTAAACGTCAATGGCGACCGCGCCGGGGCCGCTTTCGGCTACGTCGATATGGGTGGATGGGTTGGCGGCCAAGCCGATTACGTGATGGCGCCGTATGCGGATTTCAATCTCCTCAAATTTCCTGACAAGGGCCAGGCTCTGGAGAAGATCGAGGACCTCACGCTGCTTTCCGACATCTTCCCGACGGGCTACGACGGAGCGGTGAAGGCGGGAGTCACGACTGGATCAACGGTATACGTGGCCGGCGCCGGTCCGGTGGGGCTTGCCTGCGCCGCTGCGTGCCAGTTGCTGGGCGCCGCCGTGGTTATTGTTGGTGACATGATTCCGGAGCGGCTTGCCCAGGCGCGAAGCTTCGGATGTGAAACGATCGATCTGCGAGAGCGGGTCCCACTGGGGGACCGCATAGCCCAGATCGTTGGTGTTCCCGAAGTGGATTCGGCAGTGGACTGCGTGGGCTTTGAAGCGAAGGGCCAGGCCGAGCAGACTGGAACCGAACAACCTGCTACCGTGCTGAATTCACTAATGACAGTTACGCGGGCCGGCGGAGCGATCGGTATCCCCGGACTCTATGTCACGGACGATCCGGGTGCTAACGACGCCAATGCGAAGCAGGGCGTGTTGGGTCTGCGGATTGGTCTGGGCTGGGCTAAGTCCCACAGCTTCGGCACGGGGCAGTGTCCTGTGCTCCGTTTCAACCGGCAACTCATGATGGCCATCCTGCACAATAAGGTGGCGGTGGCGAAGGCGGTGAATGTCACGGTGCTGCCCTTGGAGGATGCGCCGCGCGGCTACAACGCTTTTGATAAAGGCGCTGCGGAGAAGTTCGTGCTGGACCCGCACGGGATGCTGAGATCACGTCGAGCCGCCGCGGAACTTGTAGAAGCGCGAAGCTAAGCTTCGCCTTATTCAGTGGGGGGTGTGCTCCGCAAAAGTCGTATGCCGTGCCGGGAGGCAACATTATGAACGTCACTATTCTTCAACGCAGCGTTGCGCGGATCGACCGTCCCACGGTGCAAACGGGCATGACACCAGAACATCGTGTTCGTCCGCTCATTCCCCCAGGTGACCCCAAGGCAACTGACCCTTTTCTTCTGCTGATGGAGGACTGGTTTCCACGCGGGGTGTTTGACAGGCACCCACACAGGGGCATGGAGACTGTCACTTATGTGATCGATGGCCGGCTTGATCATTACGACAACTATGGCAACAAGGCTCACTCTTGCCGGGGAATGTGCAATGGATGACCGCGGGACGTGGCATCATTCACAACGAACAGCCGCCTGATGGTGTAACTGTTCACTCTCTGCAACTCTGGGTTAATCTTCCTGCCGCCGACAAGATGGTCGAACCACGAACTCAAAACTTGGCCGCTGCCGATCTGCCGCTGCGGCGCGCGCAGGGCGCTGAGATCCGGGTCTTCTCCGGAAAGTCAGGAGACGTGATCGCGGCGACCAAGAACTATACGCCGGTGACAATGCTCGAAGTGCGACTGGAAGCCGGGGCGTGCATTCGGCAAGAGCTGCCTGCCGATTACAACGCTTTCCTTGTCGTGCTGGAAGGCGATGGCTTGATCGGCGGCGACCGATCGCCGGTACACGCCGGCGATGTGGTCTGGTTGACTCGATCAGACGACGACGGCCTCTCAGAAGCGAACATCGCCGGCGGTACTGCGCCCTTGCGCGTTCTGCTCTTTGCGGGCCGCCCCCTTCGCGAGCCGGTGGTGGCACGCGGTCCCTTCGTCATGAACAGCGAAGAGCAGATCCGTCAAGCAAATATTGATTACCGGGAGGGCCGGTTCGAACCGAGCGGGCGGTAACGTCCGGCATTCACTCAAAAAGCCAGCATGGGTCAACTTAAGCGACGGCCGTGGGCACGCGCCACTTGATCATCCCGACCTTCACGGCTAAGATGTCCCGTTTGTGAAATTGGCAAACAACTTAAGCGCATTTCCCATCATCACCGCCTGCCGAAGTTTCCCCTCCAGGAGAGGCGTTGCGTCGAGGCCGGACGCCGCGTCCTCGACGGCCGCCATCGGTGTGAAGGGCCAATCGCTGCCGTAGAAGATGCGTTCCGGGTCTGCGATGCGTAGCAGGGCTTCGAGAAGCTCCGGCAGGGGCGCTCCGGCCATGTCGTAGTAGAGCTTGCGCATCTCGGTTTTGAGGTGCGGATTTGGCTTCCCCAATCCCTGGAGCATGAAATCGGCAAGTCCATCCACGCGGCTTGCGAGTACGGAAAGTGCTGCCCCCGCGTGTGGAACGACGATACGGATATCCGGGAAGCGAGTGGTGACACCGGAAAGAACAAGGTGCGTCACCGTGCGCGTCGTCTCAAACATGAACTCCAGCATGGGTTTGGGATAGCCCAGCGCAAGCACTCCGCAACCATCGCAAGAAGGCGAAGTGGGATGAATGAACATCGCCGCCTTATGGCTGTTCAACTCAGCGTAGAACGGATCGAGCCTGGGGTCGCCATGGTAGAGACCATGGTGGTTCGATTCGACGACCACGCCCTCCGCACAAAGTTCGTCGAGCGCATAGACGGCCTCTTCGATGGCCATCTCTACATTGGGCAGCGGCGTCACTGCGAACAAGCCGATACGCCCGGGATGCGCCTGTCTCAGCCTGGTCCCTTCTTCATTCACTCTGCGCGCGAGGTGTTTGGCCTTAAGATCATCGCCAAAGTGTACGCCCGGAGAAGAGATGGACAGCACAGCAGCTTTAATTTGCAACTTGTCCATCATGGTGAGAGCGGCTTCTTCGCTCCACTTCGGTATCGCCGGCATACCATCGGGATGCGTTTGCCCGGCCTCTACTAGCGCGTCGTTGTAGAAATCTGGCAGAAAATGTGCATGAACATCAATACGAGTGAACCCCATAGAACCTCCTCAACACGTCTTCACCTTTTTTCGGCGCCGGCAGGCTCATGATATCGACAATGATCTGTTGCAAGCGAGTCAGCCGTCGTCGAGTCGGACGGCACAGGTGGCGTCGTCCACCAAAATGCAGACAGCCAGAGCCAAGCCGCCCAACGTCATCAGGTTGATCGTCTGATGCAGAAGGCCGAGGAGAATCTCG
>JAOAPT010000134.1 GCA_025463045.1 Candidatus Solibacter sp. | reverse complement strand
ATGAAGAACGATTTGACGTCGAGCTTGCGCTCCATTTCGCTCATCACCGCGAAGAGTTCGGCGCCGGTGTTGTAGAAGTTCAGGTACTTGCCCTTGCCGCCGAAGAAGGCGCTGGTGGTGCAGAAGTTGCAGCCCATCGGGCAGCCGACCGAGGGGATGATGGTGGCGGCGGTGGTGCCCTTGGTGACGGGCATTTTCATAACGAGGCTGCGGGTGCCGAAGCCGGAGACGATCTCGGGATGGCGGATTGGCGCGGTCTCGTCCTCGCCGAGATAGCGGCGCATCCAGGAGATGCCGTCGCCTTTGACGATGTGGTCGGCGTCGACCATGTTTTCGATGTCGGGGAGAGCGGCGACGTGTCCGCCGACGATGATCGTCGAGTTCGGCGAGATCTCGCGTACCATGCGGCACATTTCGCGGACTTTGCCGACGTTGACGATAATCGAGGTGATGCCGATGATGTCGTACTGGTTGGCGCGGAGTTCTTCGGCGAAGGACTCGCGGGTGGGGAAATCGATGACGGTGGTGGGCGCGGAGATGTTCTGCTGGATCATCAGGACGCCCCAGGAGCGGTGGAACATGCGCAGGGAAAAGGGTCCCTGCTCGCGGGTCACCTGGTTGTGGTACAGCTCCATCGGGTTGATCTTGCGGCTGCCGAATTCGTCGTCCTGGGCATAGGGGCCGAAGACGGAGCTGAAAAGAACGCGCGCACGAGTACGTTTAGGGTGAGTGGGCATTTGAGGATAACCAGCACTTAAAACCCGAATATAGCACCCGATTTGAGCGGCAACAGGACGGCGACAAAAGAATTACATTAAACCCGGGCGGCAGGTACGCTACGCTGGAGGGGCAATGCGCTATCCCCGCTTCCGCGGACAGGGGCGCTCTACGAAGTTTGCTCTCACAACTTGCGCCGTCCGCATTCGTCGAACGGCTACTCGAAGATGAAAATGCAATTTGGTATCGCTGGGACGGAGATATTCCGGCTCTTGTGCGTGAATTGATCGCGGTTGCGCATCGCGAGGCGTTCTGGGAACCGGTCGAACGCGGTCCCCTTGGCTCGCGCACACGCGGCCGGCGAGCGCGGGTGTTCTGGTTGCTGGATCGCCTGGTGGCAGACACGGACGGTCACATCTTCGAACTTTTCCTCGATAGCAGCAGTCATGCGGTCTTCGCCTGGGGACGCCGGCTGCAGGCCGATCAGCGCCATCGATTGGTCGCCGAACCTCGCGCAACCGCCCGAATGCTGGCCTGGTGTAAGTTGTGTCCGAGCGAAGAAGTGGCATCGCTTCTCGATTGGCGCGGGACATGGCAGCCGGTACTAAAAGAAGGCTGGTTTCCTCCGCCGCCGCATCCAGAGGACGAGTTTTACCGCAGGTGCGAGGATCCGACGGTACGGCGCGGGCAGATTTGCGCGCATCTGGAATCGGCAGCGAGGTCTTTTCGTGAAGGAGGCGATGTCGCATTGGCCAGAGCGAGCATCCATCGGTTGTTGCATTGGGCGCTCAAGAACGCAGCCACAGCCTCTACCGGCCTCGCCGAGTCCATGCCGGACGAGGAATGGAACCGGTGGCTTGCCGAGACGATCGCCTCACCGGCATTCGCCGAAGTCTCGCAGGCGGCTGGAGAGTTCCTCGGCTGGTACAACGGCGACTACCAGGCGCGCTGGGTATGGGTTCACTGCCAGGATTCCGACAATTGGGAAAGGGTCCACCAGTTGGCGTGCGAGTATAGCGAGTTCTTCATCTTCGACCGAATGGCGGAGATCACGCCCTCCGATCGGTTGGAGGAGTGGGATCGCCACGTGCTCCACGAGACGGAGAATCACGGCCAGATCGCTGCCTTTTGCCGCTGGCTTCCTGTCGAGTTGGCGGGCGTGCTGCGCATCCATTTCGATCACTCCGATGAGGAATGGGGTGCGTGCGCGTACCAGGGGTATCTGGCGAAATCGCCCGAGCCCGTGCTCCGGCACGACTGGAGATGCAGGGAGACTCTGCCGAACTGGCAGGTCAAACTTCTGGATCGGCGTCTGTTTGCGCCGGAAGCGATCCGGCCGGCTCCCGAGGTGGTGGATATTCAAACGGCCGAGTGGGATTTTCGACAGGTAGAGCCATTCAGCCGTCGCGGCATTTGATCATCACAATCCCTATCGGGATGGTAGAATAGCCTTCGGGACGATAGTGTCGACAGAGAGCCATTCCCGAAGCATTGTCAAAGCGGTGAGCTACCGAATCCTCGGATCGGCGACTACCGGGCTTATCTTCTATGTACTTACGGGGAAAGCGGGGCTATCGGTCGGGGCCGGAGCGCTGGACGTGGTGCTGAAAATCGGGGTCTACTTCGTGCACGAGCGGGTCTGGGACCGGATCAATTTCGGGCGGACCCGGAAGGCGCCGGAATACGAGATCTGAGTATTCAAGCCGGCCTGCGCGGCAGGCTATACTTGTAGTTTCCCGTGTTCCATTCCATTGAAAAGCAAGTCTCGCGCGCGTTCCATGCGCACATTCAAGCACGTTATGGCGTCGACCTGCCGGTGACGATCGAGCAGCCGCGGCAGAGCGATTTCGGCGAGATCGCGGTGCCGGCGGCCTTCCAACTGGCCAAGCAACTGCGGCAGGCGCCGAAGAAGATCGCGGCGGAACTAGTCGAGGAGATCGGCCCGATCCCCGGTGTGAAGTCGCTCGAAGTGGCGGGGAACGGGTACATCAACATCCGGCTCGATCGCGGGGCGTACGGCGCGGCGCTGCTGCGCGGGGACGTCGACGCGGCGGAGGCGACGGACGGGAAGATCGCCCCCGAGAAGATCGCCCCCGAAAAGATCATTGTCGAGCACACGAACATCAATCCGAATAAGGCGGCGCATATCGGGCATTTGCGGAATGCGACGCTGGGCGATACGTTTGTGCGGATGCTGCGCGCGGGCGGCAAGCAGGTCGAGGTTCAGAATTACATCGACAACACGGGCGTGCAGGTGGCGGACGTGGTGGTCGGGTTTCATTACCTGGAGAAGAAGACGCCGGCGGACGTGCGGGCGCTGCTCGACGATCCCGCGGTGCGGTTCGATTATTACTGCTGGGATCTGTACGCGCGCACGTCAAGCTACTACAAGGAAAATGCGGAGGCGCTGAAGTGGCGGTCGGCGACACTGCACGCGATCGAGGCGGGCGAAGGCGAGGTGGCGGAGTTGGCGCACCTGGTGGCGGACGCGATCGTGAAGGCGCACCTGAAGACGATGCTGCGGCTGGATGTGGAGTACGACGTACTGCCGCGCGAGAGCGAGATTCTTCACCTGAAATTCTGGGCGTCGGCCTTCGAGTTGTTGAAGGAGCGGAAGGCGATTTATTTCGAGACCGAGGGGAAGAACGCGGGCTGCTGGGTGATGCCGGGTCTGTCGGAAGAGGGCAAGGTGATCGTGCGCTCAGACGGTACGGTGACGTATGTCGGGAAGGACATCGCGTACCAGCTTTGGAAGTTCGGGCTGCTGGGGAAGGACTTCTATTACCAGCCGTTCCAGACGTACGCCGACGGGCGGGTGCTGTGGGTGACGACGGACGAGCCGAAGGACGCCGGGCACGAGTTCGGGCACGGGACGCAGGTGTTCAACGTGATCGACGCGCGGCAATCGTATCTGCAGGACGTGGTGGTGGCGGGGCTGCGGGCGCTGGGGTACGAGGCGCAGGCGAACCAATCGGTGCACTTCAATTACGAGATGGTGGCGCTATCGCCGCGGTGCTGCGCGGACCTGGGGATTCCGTTGTCGGAGGAAGACAAGAAGCGGCCGTATGTCGAGGTCTCGGGGCGGAAGGGGTTGGGCGTCAAGGCCGACGACTTGATGGACAGCCTGATCGCGAAGGCGCTGGAAGAGGTCGCGTCGCGGCATCCCGATGACGATGCGGAAAAGAACAAGCACGTGGCGACGCAGATCGCGATCGCGGCGCTGCGCTACTTCCTGCTGAAATACACGCGGAATACGGTGATCGCGTTCGATCTGCAGGAAGCGTTGAGCTTCGAGGGCGACACGGGGCCGTACGTGCAATACTCGGCGGTGCGGGCGCGCAATATTCTGCGGAAGCTCGAGCAGCGCGGGGAGGCGATCCCGGATTTCGCGCGGGAGTTGAGTGCGGAAGCGATGGCGCGGCAGCTCGAGTTCGAGGACTTCTGGCAGATGCTGTTGGCGGCGTCGAAGGCGGATTCGGCGGTGGAGAGCGCGGTGACGTCCGGGGAGCCGGCGCACGTTGCAAAGTACGCGTTCCAATTGGCGCAGGCGTTCAGTAATTTCTACGGGAAGTATCCGATTCTGATCGAGGAAGATCGGGAGAAGAAGGTCTTCCTGCTGTGGATGACGGAGTTCTTCCGTAGTCAA
>JAOAPT010000111.1 GCA_025463045.1 Candidatus Solibacter sp. | reverse complement strand
GCCTCGCGCTCGGCGCGCAGCGCAGCACCATCCTCCGCATGATCCTCCGCGATGGCGCGCGTCTCTCCGCCTTCGGTGCGATCGTCGGCGGCGCGCTCGCCTGGCTGGCTGCCGGATCCATGCGCGCACTCCTCGCCGGCATCGACCCCGCCGATCCCGCCACGTTCGCCGCCGCCGTCGCCCTCTGCGTCGTGATGACGCTCCTTGGCGCGCTGCTCCCTGCCTTGCGCGCTACCCGAGTCGACCCCGCGACTGTCATCCGCGTCGAGTAAGTCTTCTCGCCCCGCAGGGGCCCCGCACACACCAGCATTCCAGTTGCCCTCAACGTTTTTCCGCCCACCCCCGTCAATCAGGCGGAGGAGAACAAACCATGGCCCCACGATTTCTGATCGCCGCCGTTTTCGCCGTCGCCGCGTCCGCGCAAACCAGCGACCGCACCTTCTACACCCCACACGTCCAGTCGCCAGCGGATTTGACGTCGATCGTCAACGCCGTCCGCTCTGTCGGCGATATCCAGCAGGTCACCGGGGACTTCTCCAAGAAGGCCATCAACGTTACCGGCAACACCGCCCAACTCTCCTTCGCCGATTGGGCCACCCACGAACTCGACAACCCGACCCGCAGCCCGTCCCCCCGCGAGTACCGCATCGCCCCGGATCCCTCCATCGTCCGCATCTACTACCTCACTTACATCAAGACGCCGCAGGATATCCAGGCGATCTGCAACGCCATCCGCTCCGTTGCCGACGTCCAACGCTTCTTCCCCTACAACACCGCCGCCGCTATCATTTCCCGAGGCAGCGCCGACCAGATGGCCGCCGTCGATTGGGCCCTCCACGAACTCGATCAACCTGCCCCCGCGAAGACCTCGCCTGACTTCCCCCCACCCGGCCTTCCGGGACGCGTCCTCAAAGTCTTCGCGGTGAAGAACGGTTCGCCGCAGCAGCTTCAAGAACTCGTCAACGTCACGCGCTCCATCGCCGATATTCAACGCCTCTTCCCGCTCAACTTCCAACATGCGATCATCGCCCAGGGCACCACCGAGGAGATTGCCGTCGCCGGCTGGACCATCCAGCAGTTGGATTCCGCTGCTCCCACTCCCCCGCTGGAGTACCGCACCACGGACAAATTCAACCCCGTCGTCCGCATCGCCTTCCTCGGCGACACCGTGACCCCGCAAGCCCTGATGGAGACCGCTGTCGCTGTCCGCACCGCTACCCGCATGCAGCGCGTCTTTGCGAACAATCTCCATAACGCCATCGCCATGCGCGGCACCGCCGACCAGATCTCGCGCGCCGACCTCGTCCTCAAGGAGCGCGCCGCGTTACAGTAACTGGCATGATCCGCCACGCCGCGCTTCTACTAGCCCTCACCGTCGCGCATGCCGCGCCCGGGCTCGACGTCTGGAATGCAAAATCTGAAGTCCGCACCGTCGAGCCCAGCGCCTCCGTCAAACTCACCGGTACACGCAAGGGCGATCTCTACCAGGCGCGCCTCACCAACACCGGCAAGACGCCAGTCCACGTCAAGGAGATCGCGCTTTTCAAAATCGCGCACGACCTGCCCGACGCGACCGCCCTCTACGGTGAAAGCTTCCAGATGCTCTCCCAGACCGCCGGCACTCTCGGCAAGCCAATCGACCTGGCCTACGACGAATTGAAGCACTACAAAATTCCGCAGCCCGCCGATGCCAAGGTCGTCACCGGCATGTTGACCCTCACGCCACCCGCCGGCGACACCATCCTGCTCGCCTTCACAAGTTGCCGCCGCTTCAACGGGCGCTTCTTCCTCCGCCCAAAATCCATCGAAGTCGTGCTCGATACCGAAGGACTCGCGCTCGCGCCCGGCGAATCCTGGGAGCTCGAAGAATTCACCTTCACCACCGGACCCCGCCGCGCCGCGCTCCTCTCCACCCTCGCCGCGCGCATCGATCAAAATCATCCGCCGCTCAAGTTCGCCACTCCGCCCGCCGGATGGTGCAGTTGGTATTGCTTCGGCCCGCGCGTCACCGCGAAGAATGTGATGGACAATCTCAACGTGATCGCCAAGGACTCGCCGCAGCTCAAATACGTCCAGCTCGACGACGGGTATCAGCCCGCGATGGGCGATTGGCTCGAAACCGGCAATGCCTTCGGCGGCGATGTGCAGGGCGTCCTCCAGGCCATCCGCAAACAGGGCTTCGAGCCCGCCATTTGGGTCGCGCCTTTCATCGCCGAGGCCAATAGCCACGTCTTTCAACAGCATCCCGATTGGTTCATGAAGGGCGACGACGGCAAGCCGCTCTCCGCCGACAAAGTCACTTTCCAAGGCTGGCGCCGCGGCCCCTGGTACGCCCTCGATGGCACCAATCCCGAAGTGCAGCGCCATCTCGAATCCGTCTTCCGCACGATGCGGGAGAAGTGGGGCGTCACGTACTTCAAGCTCGATGCCAACTTCTGGGGCGCGATGCACGGCGGCCAACTCGCCGATCCGAAAGCCACCCGCATCGAGGCCTACCGCCGCGGCATGCAGGCCATCCTTCGCGGCGCGGGCGACAGCTTCATCCTCGGCTGCAATCACCCCATCTGGGCCAGCTTCGGCCTGATCCACGGCTCGCGCAGTTCCGGCGACATCTCACGCCGCTGGACCACGTTCGCCTCAGTCGCCCGCCAGAACCTCAATCGCAACTGGCAGAACGGTAAGCTCTGGTGGAACGACCCCGACGCCATCACCCTGAGCGGCAACATGAAGCCCGAGGAATACCGCTTCCACGCCACAGCCGTCGTCGCCTCCGGCGGCCTCATCCTTTCCGGCGACGACCTGAGCACGCTCCCGCCCGATCGCCTCGCCATGCTGAAGAAACTCCTCCCGCCCACCGGAGTCGCCGCCGAATTCGAAGATGCGTCCCTTCAAATCGGCGTAGTCCACCTCAAAAATCGCACCCTCTATTGCCTTTTCAATTGGACAGACGAGCCCGCCAGAATTCCCGTAAACTTCCCGCGCCCCGCCGAAGTCACCGACCTCTGGAGCGCTCACGACTACGGTCGCCAGTCGTCGCTCGAGATCCCCTTGGCGCCGCACGAAGGCACAGTCCTCGTCTTGCGTTAGCTTTTCTCTGCGTGCCTTTAGAACCGATATCCGATCTCCACCATCGGCGTCACCTGATGCAGCACGCTGCTCGCCTTCGCCCCGCCGGTCGGCACAAACAAATGATCGGGAAACAGCGACACGTAGTCCCGCACGAACCCGCTCACCACCACATGTTCCGCGACCCGCACCTTCACGCCTCCGCCGAAATCGAACGCTGGCTCCCATTGGCTCCGCGTCGTCAGCCCCGCGATCGCGGGCACCGGTTGAGGCCTCGGCAGCGTCCCCGTCACCGAGTAATACTTCGCCCCCGCTCCGCCCACCACGAAGGGCCGCACCTTGCTCTCCCGCGGCTTGAAGTGGAACAACACATCGTAGGTAAACGTGTGCGAGTACGCCTCTACCGATCCCTTGGCCGCGCCCGATTCCAGGAACGTATCGCCCGGATGGTAGACATACCGCACCTCGCCCGAGAAGTGCTCGAACAGATCTTCGCTCGCCATGCCGGTCACCGCGTACTGATTGCGCACGCCCGCCGTCGCAGTCCCGGCCGTGCCGCTGATCGACCCGTTGCGGTAAGCGCCGTACCCCACGCCTCCGCCGAGTTCCCAATTCTGCGCCATGACGGCCGCCGCCGCGAGAAGCCCCGAGAGAATTAGTTTGGTTGCCACACTTGAAGTAAACAACACTGCGGCACCCCGCGCAAACTAACTTCCGTTAGTAGGGCGCCGGATGCACCGTGACGTCGGCCTGCGGTGCGATCTCCTGAATCACGCCCTCGATCCGCTCCGTCGACGCGTGCGCGCCGAACAGTCTGCTTCCCATCCACCAGCACGTGCAGATCGATGAACAGCACCAATCCGCTCTTCCATCCCCGCCGGCACCGAGTCCACCAGCGAGTCCACCAGCGAGTCCACCAGCGAGTCGACCGTGCGCCGCCCCAATCGCCAACTTACCCAGATGACCAGCACGGAAACTCCCAACGCCGCCACCGCGTCCGCCTCCCGCAGCCAGCCGAGCGCCGCGATCCAATCCCCGAGCTTCACGCACGCGAGCCCAGAATCACCACCAGCGAGCTCCCACACGTCCGTTTCGAAGTGCAGCGCGTCCGCCTCCAGCGCCTGGCTGTTGTACTTCTTCCCCGTTCGCGCCAGTACTCGCGAGCGCGATATGTCAATCGCAATCGAAGACGCCATCACAGCGAAACTCCAGAATGTGACTTCGATTTCCACCTTATGCGTGGTCAGCCGGAGCACCGCTTCGCGAATGATCCACGCGCACGTCACCAGCAGCAGCAGCGTCTCCGCCAGCGCCGAGAGATTCTCCACCTTGCCGTGTCCGTACAGGTGCGTGTGGTCCGCCGGACCCTCCGAAAATCCGCACCGCGACAAACGTCAGCGCGCCGCCACCAGGTCGAGCCCGGAATGCGCCGCCGATCGTTTCTCGTGGTCCTCTTCCGCCTGATTCGGAGTCGCTAGTCCGAATCTAGCACGGTCGCGATCAGTGCCTGCGCCTCTTGCTGGATTCGCCGCAGGTGATCCTCGCCCGCGAAGCTCTCCGCGTACAACTTGTACACATCCTCCGTGCCCGAAGGACGCGCTGCGAACCACCCCCGCGCCGTCGTCACTTTCAGTCCGCCGATCGGCGCGCCATTCGCCGGAGCCCTGGTCAGCATCGCCACGATCGGGTCGCCTGCCAGTTCCTTGACCTTCACCTGCTCGGGCGAAAGCTTGGCGAGCTTCGCCTTTTGCTTCGCATTCGCCGGCGCATCGATCCGCTGGTACACCGGCGCGCCGAATTGCTCCGTCAGCCCTTGGTACAACTCGCCCGGATCGCGGCCCGTCACCGCCGTGATCTCCGCCGCCAGCAGCGCCAGCAGGATCCCGTCCTTATCCGTCGTCCACACCGTGCCGTCGCGCCGCAGGAAACTCGCCCCCGCGCTCTCCTCGCCGCCGAACCCGAGCGAGCCCGCCACCAGCCCTTCGACGAACCACTTGAACCCGACCGGCACTTCCTCCAGCTTGCGCCCCAAACTCTCCGCCACACGATCGATCATGCTGCTCGATACCAGCGTCTTGCCCACGCCCGCCTGCGCGCTCCACCCCGGACGGTGCGTGAACAAATACGAGATCGCCACCGCCAGGTAGTGATTCGGATTCAGCAGCCCCGCGCTCCGCGTCACCACGCCGTGCCGGTCGTGATCCGTATCGCACGCGAACGCGACGTCGTACTTATCCTTCAGCGCGATCAGCCCCGCCATCGCATACGGCGAGCTGCAGTCCATGCGAATCTTTCCGTCCCAATCCACGCTCATGAAGCGAAACGTCGGGTCGACCTCCGCGTGCTGAATCGCCAGCCGCAGCCCGTACTGCTCCGCGATCCGCGGCCAGTACGCCACCCCCGCGCCGCCCAGCGGATCCGCGCACAAATGCAGACCCGCGCCGCGAATCGCCTCCATATCGAGCACCGCGCCGAGATCGTCCACATACTCCGTGATGTAGTCGTGCCGCCGCGTCGTCCCGGCCGCGAGCGCCTGGCCGTAGCAGGTGCGCCGCACCGCGCGCAAGCCGTCCGCGAGAATTTCGTTCGCGCGATCCTGCACCACCTTCGTCACATCCGTATCCGCGGGACCGCCGTTCGGTGGATTGTATTTGAACCCGCCATCGCTCGGTGGATTGTGCGACGGCGTGATCACGATCCCGTCCGCCAGCGCGCTCGTGCGTCCCTTGTTGTAGAGCAGCACCGCGTGCGAGAGCGCCGGCGTCGGCGTGTACCCCAGTTCCTGATCGATTCGCACCTCGACCTGATTCCCGCCGAGCACCTCGAGCGCGCTCGCGAACGCCGGCTCGGAAAGCGCGTGCGTGTCCTTCGCCAAAAACAGCGGTCCGTCGATGCCCTGGGCGGCGCGGTATTCGCAGATCGCCTGCGTGATCGCCAGAATGTGCCCTTCATTGAAGGATGTCTCGAACGATGAGCCGCGATGCCCCGACGTCCCGAAACTCACACGCTGCGCGGGCACCGAGACATCGGGCCTTCCGGTGAAATACGCGGTGATCAGACGGGGCACATCCACGAGCATGGAGTGCATGGGGGCCTTGCCGGCCATGGGATCGATAGGCACATCTTAAAATAGGCGCGTTGCCCCATCCCGCGCAATCATGTTAGTTTGAAACTTCATACAAAGGAGAATAAACTCTCATGCCATTAGTCTCAATGCGGCAGCTCCTCGACGAGGCAGCTAAGGGCGGTTACGGGGTTGGCGCATTCAACGTCAACAACATGGAACAGATCCAGTCGATCATGGAAGCGGCGCGCGAAACTCAGTCGCCCGTGATCATCCAGGCGAGCCGCGGCGCACGCGCGTACTCGCAGGATCGTTTCCTGTATCACCTGATGATCGCAGCCACCGAAATCTACCCCGAGATTCCCACCGTCCTGCACCTGGATCACGGCAATAGCGTGGCCACCTGCAAGAGCGCCATCGAAATGGGCTTCACCAGCGTGATGATGGATGGCTCGCTCATGGAAGACGGCAAGACCCCGTCGAGCTTCGAGTACAACGTTGCGGTGACTAAGGAAGTCGTCGAACTCGCGCACGCCAAAGGCGTCACGGTCGAAGGCGAAATCGGCTGCCTCGGCGGCATCGAAGACGGACACGGTGCCGGCGGCGATGGCTTGAGCCATCTCACCGATCCCGATCAGGCCGTTGAATTCGTCAAGCAGACCGGCCTCGACGCGCTCGCCATCGCCATCGGCACCAGCCACGGCGCTTACAAGTTCAGCAGCAAGCCCACCGGCGAGACGCTAAAGATGAAGGTCCTCATCGAAATCCACAACAAGCTTCCCAACGTCCACCTCGTGATGCACGGCTCCTCCAGCGTCCCCAAGGATCTGCAGGATGTCATCAATCAGTACGGCGGCAAACTGAAGCCGACGTGGGGCGTTCCCGTCGAAGAAATCCAGCTCGGCATCAAGAACGGCGTCCGCAAGATCAACGTCGATACCGACAATCGTCTGGCCATCACCGGCGCCATCCGCAAGGTCTTCGCCGAGAAGCCCGAAGAGTTCGATCCGCGCAGCTACATGAAGCCCGCGCGCGACGCCATGAAGAAGGTCGT
>JAOAPT010000065.1 GCA_025463045.1 Candidatus Solibacter sp. | reverse complement strand
CCCAGCTACCTGATGTTCATCGCCGCCATGCACAACGGCATCAGCCGCCTCTACGAAACCGTCGGCAATGGCGGCGCCGATACCGAAGAGCGCACCCTGCGGCCCGCTGAATACGCGCGCACATGGTACAAACAAAATCCGCCGCTGCCCAAAACCAAATGGTCGCAGCGCAACAACAACAATTACGAGCAGACCGGCCTCCTGACCGCGCTCGCCTACTTCAGCGCCAACCGCCAGGTCTTCCTGCGCAACTTCTATCTCAAGGCCAAGCGCTCCATCGAAAAGCCCGCCACCAACGGCCCCGCCGCCTACGTCTTCACCTCAGACGATCCGCGCCCCGGCGCCCAGGCCGACCTCCTCCGCATGCTCCAGGATCAGGGCTGCGAAATCTCCAAAGCCAGCGAAGCCTTCACCGTCATGATGCCCGGCAAAAAGCCGCGCGCCGCGGGACGTGGCGGTCGCGGTGGAGCCGCAGCCGATGACACCGCCGCCACCGACGGCGCCGAAAAGAAGCCTGAAGAAAAACCCAAGCCGCAGCCCCGCACCTTCCCCGCCGGCAGCTACGTCCTCCGCATGGACCAGCCCTACAGCCGCATCGCCGACGCCCTCCTCGACTATCAATACTGGGCCGCCAACGATCCGCAGAAGAGCATCTACGACGACACCGGCTGGACTTTCGGCGAACTCGGCAACGTCCAGGTCGCCCGCGTCACCGACATCAAGGTGCTCGACGCGCCCATGTCGATCGTCAAAGGCCAGGTGCTCGCGCCCGGCGGAATCGAAGGTCAGGGCGACACTCTGCTCGTCAATCACAACGCCGACAACTCCCTCATCACCCTGCGCTACCGCTTCCCCAACGCGTCCTTCGAATCCTCCGAAGAGTCCTTCGAAGCCGCCGGACACAAATTCAATCGCGGCTCGTTCATCATCA
Organism: Candidatus Solibacter sp.; assembly: GCA_025463045.1. Classification (GTDB taxonomy): domain Bacteria; phylum Acidobacteriota; class Terriglobia; order Bryobacterales; family Bryobacteraceae; genus Solibacter. Next base: position 2,145 of record JAOAPT010000065.1, on the reverse strand, counting down.
AGAATGTCCCCGCTGCCGAACTCGGCAAGGCTGCCGCCGAACTCGGTATCCGCGCATGGGCCGTCGGCACCGTGCCCGCCGTGAAGACGCATCCCGCGCGCGCCGCCCGCATCGCCATCATGCACACCTGGCTCAGTACGCAGGCCGAGGGTTGGTGGCGTCTCGAGTTCGATCGCCTCAAGGTCCCCTACGATTACATCAACACCCAGACCGTGTCCAAGGCCGGCGACCTCCGCTCCAAGTACGACGTCATCGTCTTCGGCCCCGGTGCTCGCGGCAACCCGCAGACCATCGTCGAAGGCCTGCCGATGTTCGGCAATCCGCTTCCCTGGAAAGTCACACCCGAAACTCCGAATCTCGCCAAGACCGACGAGACCGACGACATGCGTCCCGGCCTCGGCTGGACCGGCGTCTCCAATCTGCAGGAGTTCGTCCGCAAGGGCGGCCTCCTTATCACCGCCAACGACACCACCAACTTCGCCGTCACCTTCGGCTTCACCCCCGGCGTCAGCGTCGCGCCCGCGACTCGCCTCAAGGTCACCGGCTCCGCGCTGCGTTCCAAACTCGTCGACGCCGCGAGCCCCATCGTGTACGGCTACAGCGACAACTTCGCGATCTTCGCCTCCAACCCGCCGATCCTCAACGTCTCGAACATGCTCGGTGGTGGCGGCGGCCGTCGCGGCGGCGCCGATGGACCCGGTAACGAGCGTCCCACCGGCCGCGGCACTGCCGACGATCCCGATGTCGTCCAGGGCCGCACCGCCGTCGAAGCGCCCGAAGATCCCAAGGCCGAGGCCTGGGAAGCCACGCCGCTCACCAACGAGCAACTCCGCAATCCCGTCAGCGTGATCCCGCCTGCCAAGCGCCCGCGCGTCGTCCTCCGCTACGGCAATGCCAGCGATCTCCTCGTCTCCGGCCTGCTCGACGGAGGCACCGAACTCGCCCAGCACGCCGCCGTCATCGACGCACCCTTCGGCGACGGCCACGTCGTCGCCTTCTCCAACAATCCGTTCTGGCGCGCCGAAACCAAGGGCAGCTACTTCCTGGTCTTCAACGCGATCCTGAACTTCGACAACCTCGGCGCCGGACGAAAACTAGCCGACAAGTAATCGCCATCACGTGGGACAGGCGATCGCATTTCGTCGCCTGTCAACTTCCTCGATTTGTTCACTCCCACGGAATCTGATGCTCTTCGCACCATTCAATCGCAATCTCCCTTAGCGCCTCGGTGCGGAAGCTATACCAGGCCTCCTCGATCTTGTTCCGCCGAAGCGCGTCTTTAAAACTCCGAAACGCTTCTCTGCCGTGGATCGCATTAAGTAGATCCGCGCGGACCTCCGCAGGCTCGACCTCCTCCGAAAACTCCCGCATAATCTCCCACTCGTGCACGTCGAACTTCGACGGCAGCTCCTCAAACCGGTCGCTCGCGACGATTCGCTTCGCCAGTTCCCACTCCGCCTCTTGCCATTCCGGAAGGTCCAGCTCCCCGTCGTCCTCGCCCTCCTCCGCCGCACTCAGCAGTTCCTTGGAGACCGTTTCCACCTCTCCGGTATCGAGATTGACAAAAGAAGATGCCTCGTCAATCAGCATCTCGAGAGCGTCGACAATTTCCTCCAGGCGGACAGAATGATTCATGGACTAAAAATACTATATGTCGCCCATCCACAATCCGAACCTGTTCGTTATCTCCGGCGGACCCGGATCAGGCAAAACCACACTCCTCCGCGAATTGGCGAAATTCGGAATCGAGCATGCCCCCGAAGTCGCCAGGCAAATCATCCAGGAGCAGGTTCAAGCAGGCGGAAGCGCCCTTCCATGGCACGACCGCCAGGCCTACACGGATCTCATGCTGCACCGATCCGTGGCGTCATTCCTCGCGCACACTCCCGCGCCGACGCCCACCCTCTCGGACCGTGGAATACCGGACACCCTGTGCTATGCCGGCCGCATAGGTCTGCGCGAGACGCGCTTCATCGAAGCCGCGTGTGCCCGCTACCGCTATGCCTCGCTCGTCTTCCTCACTCCCCCGTGGCAGGAAATCTACGCAACCGACGCCGAACGCAAACAGGACTTCGCGGAAGCCGAACAAACCTACGCGCCATTGGTCGACGTCTATCGCGAACTCGGCTATCACTCCCTCGAAGT
>JAOAPT010000043.1 GCA_025463045.1 Candidatus Solibacter sp. | reverse complement strand
AATCACCGTCAGCCCGGCGATAAGGACCACTGCGAGCGGCACAAACAGCCACGGCACCATGATCAACAGCGCCGTCGAAACGCCCGCGTATAGCGCCGCGAACCAGATCGCACGCGCTTTGCCAGCGGCCTCCCAGATCTCCTGCGCGAAGACGTGCGAGGTGCGGAGTCCGTAGAGCTCGAGAGCAATCACCGCGGCCAGCACCAACAGAATCAGCCGGGCAAAAACCTTGCCGCCGCCGGGCCGTGCCTCGCGAAAAATGAACATCCGCTGAATCGCGAAGTTCACGAAGAACAGCAGCGTCTCCACGAACAGCTTGGCGGGCATCGCGTTGACGCCGAAGCGCGAGGTCAGAAACTGAATTCCCAGATATGACGCCGTGCCGCTGCTCGCCACCAGCAGCAGGTATCGCGGCAGCAGCACCTGGTGTCCCTCTTCGGATGCGAACACCGTTTTCCGCACCATCGAGTAGTTGAAGATCACCGCCACCACGCGGCCCGCCACCTGCGACTCCAGCACGAAGCCGGTCTTCTTCCACACGAAATAAAAGACCAGGTTATCGAGCAGCGCCGTGATCAGCGAGACCGAACTGAAGCGCAGCAGGACGAAGTAGATCTTCATCGAGTCCGTCAGTGGATTAAAGTGCGAGGACTTGTTGCCCGGCTCGTAGATCGTGCGGATCGGCTCTTCGACCACGGGCACGCTCATCTGGCGCGCCGCGATCAGCATTTCCAGTTCGAACTCGTAGCCGCGGGCTTCGATGCGCAGCAGGCGCTCAAACATGCCGAGCGGGATGCCGCGCAAACCGGTCTGCGTATCCTGTAGTTTCGTGCCGACCAGAGCCTGCATCAGCCGGCGTGTCAGGATGTTGCCGAAGCGGCTGCGGAGCGGGACAGCGTCATCGAAGGTGCGCACTCCAAGCACCAGCGAGTCGGGGTGCGTCTACAGGCTGGCGGCGACGCGCTCGATATCTTCGGGATGGTGCTGGCCATCGGCGTCCGCCGTGATCACGCCGGCCAATCCCGGGAACTGCACGTGCGAATAATTGATTCCGGCCTTCAGCGCCGCGCCCTTGCCCTGGTTCACGGCATGGCGTAGCACCTGCACGTTGGGAAGCTGTGCGGCCTGGTCGAAGATGCCGCGGAACGGCGCGCCGCTGCCGTCATCCACCACCACGATCGCAGGCACGCCGCGGGCCGTCAAATCGCGGACCAGATCGATCAGGCCCGCGGAAGGGCGGTACGCAGGAATGAGTACGGCGTATCGGACGTGCTGTCCGGACTGCATGGCCCTACTTCTTTTGGGCCGTCGTCAGTCTGGCTTCAGCGCGCATGACGGCGGCCATGGCCTGTGCCGGTTCCACGCCGAGAGCGGGATTGATCGCCTCTTGCTGCGAGCGCTCCAGCGCGCGGCGGGCGCGCTCGATATCGATTTCCTCGGCGCGCTCCGCGCAATCGGCAAGCACGCGGACGTGATCGTCCAGAATTTCCAGGAAGCCGTCGTGAATCGAGAGATAGCGCGTGGTGCCGCCGGCGACATACGTCAGGGTGCCGATCCCTAGGAGCCCCAATAGCGGCGCATGGCCCGGAAGTACTCCCAGGTAGCCGTTCTTGCCCGGCAACTGAACTTCGCTGACCTGTTCGCGCACCAGCTCGCGCTCGGGGGTGGCGACTTCGAGTTCGAGAGTTTCCGCCATTTGTGTTAGGCCTTCGCCATGGTTTGCGCTTTTTCCAGCACGTCCTCGATGGTGCCCTGCATATAGAATGCCTGCTCCGGCACCCCATCGTGTTTGCCTTCGACGATCTCGCGGAAACCCTTGATGCTGTCGGCGAGTTTCACATACTTGCCCTTGAAGCCCGTGAACTGTTCGGCCACGTGGAACGGCTGCGAAAGGAATTTCTGCACCTTGCGGGCGCGCGCCACGGTGAGTTTGTCTTCGTCGGAAAGTTCGTCGATACCCAGAATCGCGATGATGTCCTGCAGATCTTTGTAGCGCTGCAGCGTTCCCTTCACCATCTGCGCGGTCGAGTAATGATCGTCGCCGACGATGTGCGGATCGAGAATGCGCGACGTGGATGCCAGCGGATCGACCGCGGGGTAAATGCCCAGGGCGGCGATATCGCGCGAGAGGTTGGTGGTGGCGTCGAGGTGGGCGAACGCGGTTGCCGGCGCGGGATCGGTGTAGTCGTCGGCGGGCACGTAGATCGCCTGCACGGACGTGATCGAACCATTCTTCGTGGAGGTGATGCGCTCCTGTAATTCGCCCATTTCCGTCGCCAGATTAGGCTGATAGCCCACCGCGCTCGGCATGCGGCCGAGCAGCGCCGAGACTTCCGAACCGGCCTGCGTGAAGCGGAAAATGTTGTCGATGAAGAGCAGCACGTCCTGGTGTTCTTCGTCGCGGAAATACTCGGCGACCGTCAGTCCGGTCAATCCGACGCGCAGGCGCGCTCCGGGCGGCTCGGTCATCTGGCCGTAAATCAGCGCGCACTTGGATTTGGTGTAATCGTGCGGATCGATCACGCCCGATTCCTGGAATTCCAACCAGAGATCGTTGCCCTCTCGGGTGCGCTCGCCCACGCCGGCGAATACCGACACGCCGCCGTGCTTCATCGCGAGGTTGTTGATCAGTTCCTGAATGATAACGGTCTTACCGACGCCCGCGCCGCCGAACAGTCCGATCTTTCCGCCGCGGAGGTAAGGCTCGATCAGATCGATGACCTTGATCCCCGTTTCGAACATTTCGAGACGCGTCGACTGGTCTTCGAATGAGGGCGCCTGACGGTGAATCGGATAGTACTTCTTCGCGTTGACCGGACCCATCTCGTCTACCGGCTGGCCGATCACGTTGAGCACGCGGCCCAGCGTTTCCGGACCCACAGGCACCTCCACCGGGTGGCCCAGGCTGATCGCTTGCATGCCGCGCACCAGGCCCTCGGTGGGCTGCAGCGCGATCGTGCGCACGCGGCCTTCGCCGATGTGCTGCTGCACCTCGCAAATGATGTCGATCGGCGTCGGAATGTCGAACCCTTCGCTGATGATACGGATCGCCGTATGCACCAGAGGAATCTGCCCCTCGGGGAATTCGCAATCCACGGCCGGACCCGACACCACCACTACTTTGCCGGTTACCACGTTGGTCGTTACCATAATTTCCTTACTCCGCCGCCGCCGCGCCGCTCACCACCTCGATGATTTCCTTGGTGATGCTGGCCTGGCGTACACGGTTCATGTACAAAGTGAGCTTATCGATCATTTCCGCCGCGTTGGAGGTGGCGGCATCCATCGCCGTCATCCGCGCCGCATGTTCGCTGGCGGCGGATTCCAACAGCGCACGGTAAAATTCCATTTCGACGTACTTGGGTAGCAGCACGTTGAGCATCTCGGCCGGCGACTCTTCGAAGATGTAATCGATCGGCGCCGAATCTTCCGGCAGTTCAGCGGGCAGCACCCGCGAGAGCGTCATCTTCTGCGAAACCACGCTCTTGAATTCGTTGTAGACCAGGTATACCGCGTCGATCTGTTCGTCGCGGAACATCTGCATGGCGCGGCGTGCGATCGCGGCGGTGTCCTCGTATTTCACCTTGGCGGCCAGGCCGATCGCCTCGCCCGAAATGGCGACTTCGCGCTTGCGGAAGAAATCGCGGCCCTTGCGGCCGATCAACTCGAACGTGATCTGCGCGCCCTGATGTTCGTTGACGAAGCGCGTCGCGGCCTTGATCAAATTGGTATTGAACGCCCCCGCGAGACCTTTGTCGCCGGTGATCAGCACCAGCAGGATCCGCCGTTCCTCGCGCCGCGCGAGCAGCGGATTTTCGGCGCCGGATTCGTCGTTGGCCACCGCGGCGGCGACGTTGCCCAGCACCTTCCGCAGCAGCGTTCCATACGGGCGCGCGGCGATCGTACGATCCTGCGCGCGCCGCAGTTTGGCCGCCGAGACCATCTTCATGGCCTTGGTGATCTGCTGCGTGTTCTTGACGGAGCGGATGCGCCGCCGGATGTCGATCAAGCTAGGCATGGGCTTTGGCCGGTGCGTTCTCCGCCATGAAGCGGGCCTTAAATTCCTCGATGACAGCCTTCACTTTCGCGGTGAGATCCGCATCGAGCGCCTTCTTGGTGGCAATCTCGTCCAGCACGCCGCGATGCGCGTTTTCGGCGAAGCGATACAGCTCCGCCTCGAACTTGCGGCAGATTTCCACTGGGATATCGTCCAGGTAACCCTTCGTGCCCGCCCAGATGATCAAGATCTGCTTTTCGAGCGGCAGAGGCTGGTATTGGTCCTGCTTCAGAATTTCCACCAGGTGACGGCCGCGATTCAACTGCGCCTGCGAAGACTTGTCGAGATCGCTGCCGAACTGCGCGAAGGCGGCGAGTTCGCGGTACTGCGCGAGATCGAGACGCAACCCGCCGGCGATCGACTTCATCGCCTTCGTTTGCGCGTTGCCGCCGACCCGACTCACCGAGATGCCGACGTTGATGGCTGGACGCTGGTTGGAGTTGAAAAGATCGGCCTCGAGGAAGATCTGGCCGTCGGTAATCGAAATAACGTTGGTCGGAATGTACGCCGAAACGTCGCCGGCCTGGGTTTCGATGAACGGCAGTGCGGTCAGCGAGCCCGCACCATGTTCGTTGTTCAATTTGGCGGCGCGCTCCAGCAGGCGGCTGTGAAGGTAGAACACGTCGCCGGGAAACGCTTCGCGCCCCGGAGGACGGCGCAGCAGCAGCGAAATCTCGCGATACGCGGCGGCATGCTTCGAAAGATCGTCGTATACGCAAAGCGCGTGGCGCTTGGTATCGCGGAAGTACTCGCCGATGGCGCAGCCCGAGAACGGCGCGAGGTACTGCATCGGCGCGGGATCGGAGGCGGAGGCGACGACGACGATCGAATACTCCATCGCGCCCGTGTCTTCCAGGACCTTCACCACCTGGGCGACGGTCGACCGCTTCTGGCCGATCGCGACATAGATGCAGATCATGTCGCCGCCCTTCTGATTGATGATCGCGTCGAGCGCGATGGCCGTCTTGCCGGTCTGACGGTCGCCGATGATCAGCTCGCGCTGACCGCGGCCGATCGGAATCATGGCGTCCACCGCCTTGATCCCCGTCATCATCGGCTCTTTCACAGGTTGCCGCGCGACCACGCCGGGCGCCAGGCGCTCGATCGAATTGAACTGCGTGGCGTTGATCGGGCCCTTGCCATCGATCGGCTGCCCGAGCGCGTTGACGACGCGACCGATGAGCGCTTCGCCCACCGGCACGCTCATGATGCGCTTGGTGCGTCTGACCTCGTCGCCTTCCTTAATCTGCGTGTAGTCGCCGAGCAGCACCGCGCCCACCTGGTCTTCTTCCAGGTTCATCGCGATGCCCGCCACGTCGTGCGGGAACTCGATCAGCTCGCCCGACATGACCTTTTCCAGGCCGTGAATTCTGGCGATGCCGTCGCCCACCGAGATGACCGAGCCGACCTCGCTGACGTCGATCGCGCGCTCGTAGTTTTCGATCTCCTCGCGCAGAATACTAGTGATTTCGTCCGCTCGAATTTGAGCCATATTTCCTTCTTTTATCTTTCCGTACTTAGGCGGCGTCCGAGCGTCTGCAACTGACCGCGTACGCTGCCGTCGTAAACCGTGGAGCCGATCCGCGCGACGATGCCTCCGATCAGCGCTTCATCTACCGCGAAACGCGTCCGGATCTGTTTACCTGTCAACTGCGTCAATTGCGCGTTCAGCGCAGTGCGCTGCGCTTCGCTGAGTTCGCGGGCCGAAGAGACGTCGGCCCGGGCGAAGCCGAGCCGCTCGTCGATAACCGATTCAAAGCTGTGCAGAATCTCGGTGAGGGACGCGATCCGCCGGTGATCGATCAGCACAAAGAGGAAATTGCGCACGATCCGGGAGACTCCCAGTTGGTCCCCGATGCGTCCGACCACGGCGCGCTTGCGGGCGACGGGCACGGCGGGCGAAGTCAGCGCGTTCTTCAACTCGACGCTCTCGCTGAGAACGCCTTCGAAGGCGCGTAATTCCGCGAGCGCGTTCTCGGGACGGATGGCGCTCGCTGCCGGACTCACTACGTCCGCGAGCGCCTTGGCATATCGCGTGGCTACGGCAGAGAGTGTCATTTCAGATTACGTACGAATCCTTGTACCAGTTCGTCCTGCGCGTCCGGTGTCATGCGGGCAAGAACTTTTTGCTCCGCCAGTTCGACCGCGAGTTCCGCGGCGTAGCGCTTCAATTCCATGCGCGCCGCCTTGCCGGCCGAAGCGATCTCCTGTTCGGCGTGCGCCTGAATCTTCGAGATCTCGGCCCCGGTGTGGCGTTCGATGCGCTCGGCTTCGGTGCGCGCGTCGCGGTCGCCCTGGCTGCGCAGGGCGGCGATGTCGGCCTCGATGTGTGCCAGGCGCCGTACCACGTCCGCCATGCTCGCTTCGGCAGCCTTGCGCTGCGCCAGCGAATCTTCCATGTCCTTCCGAATGCCGGCAGACCGCGCGGCGAAGAACGGCCCGGCATGCTTGCCGATCAGGTACCCGAGGCCGCCGGCCAGAATCAGGAAGTTGGCCCACTTCCAGATCTCCATGCTGCCCGATTCTTCGGAGGCGTGGGCCTTCTCCCCTGCTTCGTCGGCCTGCTGGGCGAGCGACTCTTTTTTCTCCTGTGCGAAGCCGGTGCGCGTGGGCAGGTACAGGGCCGCGGCCATCGTCAGGCAGAGTGCGAGGCGCCTCATGCGGCGCTCCGGCGCAGAATCGAATCGGCGATCTGGTCGGCCAGTGCGTCGCTCTCCGCAGCGAGCGATTTCCTGGCGGCTTCCACATCCGCGGCGAGTAACTCGCGCGCCTGTTTGACTGCTGCTTCCGCCTGCTGCCGTGCCGCCAGGATTGCCGCGGTCTCACGCTCGTGCAATTCCTTGTGACGGATTTCGAGCGAGCGGTATAACTCGGTCTTTGCGGCCTGAAGCGCCGCTTCATACTGTGCGGCCTTGGCAGCCGCCTGTTCCAGGCTCTGCTCAGCGAGTTTACGCGCGCCTTCGGTGGCTTCGTACCGTGCGTGAAGCACCTTCTCGAGCGGTTTGAAGAAAATGCTCTTCAAATAAAAGTGGAGCAGGACCACCAGTAAGAAGGTCGGCACTGCGCGCAGCAGTATTCCGCCCAAGGCGTGCAACATGGCATCCATGATGTTTGAAAAGGAGAACCCCGTCGAATTGCTTAGCAGAATAGGGTAGCATTCTGCCAAAAGAACCGTCAACCGCACGAGCCGGTGGTGTTCACCCTTTAGGGCCAGTTTCCGATTCGCTTCGGCTCGAGGCCCGCGCTGTTAGTGCCCGCTCCCGCAGTTCTTGGGGACGCTGGTGGGCGGTGTCACGATGGCTCAGCGTCGAGTGCATCGGGTGCGCCGATGATGTCGACGTCGCGGTACATCGTGGGCGACCGCCGGCGGTACGGCGGTTTGAACCGTGGCGGCAATACTGGCGCACGGAGCTGTCGAGCCGGATCTACTTCGAGCTGGTATCGTACGGCAACGCGTTCAGCGATCCGCGGTAGGCGGGGAGCGACACTTGATCCGTGCCGCGACGGCGACTCACGCTTTGGCGAGCGACTGAGCGGTGCCGCCGAACCGCGCGACCGTTCCGTTGAAGAACGAGCGCTCAATCCGAGCCGCGACAGTTAAGGAGCGGTGGCACCTTTTTCGGCGCGACCACCGCTCCCCTGAAAATGACGCGCCTAAAAGCGATCGTCAAGTTCATTCCTTGTTGTGGCCCCGAACGGGGCCATGGAGAACTCCGTTGAAGAACACACTCAATCGGAGCCGCGACGGTTAGAAGGTGTGAGGAAATCGAGATTTTGGGAAGCAGCGACCGAAAGCGAGTGCTGGAGGAGGGCCGTCGTAATTTGGGTGACCAGCTCTGCTGACATTGCATCAATGAGCT
>JAOAPT010000037.1 GCA_025463045.1 Candidatus Solibacter sp. | reverse complement strand
ATACTTGCGAAGCCTGCCACTGGCCGCAGAAATACGGCGAGGATCGCATGCGGGTGATCAATAAATTCGCCGATGACGAGACCAACAGCCAGACGAAGACCGTCCTGCTGATGAAGATCGGCGGCGGAAATCATGGCATCGGAATCCACGGCACGCATTTGGGGCCTGGCGTTCGCATCCGCTACGCCGCGACCGACGAGCAGCGGCAGAACATCCCGTGGGTGGAATACAACGGGCCGAACCGGCAGACGCTCTATCAGACCGCGGAGGCAAAGCCCAACGGCGGCGGCGCTGCGATCCGCGAGATGGATTGCATGGACTGCCACAATCGTCCGGCGCACAGCTACGACCTGCCCGATCGCGGCATCGATAAGGCGATGGCGGCGGGCTCGATGTCGAGCACACTGCCGTTCGCCAAGAAGAAGGGCGTGGAGATTCTCAAGGCGAACTATATGTCGAGCGAGGAAGCGGCGCAGAAGATTCCCGCGGCGTTCGCGAAATACTATCAGGACACATACCCCGCGATCTGGGCACAGCGGCAGGCGGAAGTCATGCAATCCGGCAAGCAGTTGCTGGAGGTGTGGAACCGCAATATCTTCCCCGAGATGAAGGTGACGTGGGGCGCGTACCCGATGAACATCGGACACACCGATTTCCCCGGCTGCTTCCGCTGCCATGATGGCGGACACAACGCGAAGGACGGTAAGAGCATCTCGCAGGACTGCAACGCGTGCCACAATTTGCTGGCGATGGACGAGGCGAAGCCCGAGATTCTCGACAAGCTGGGAATCGTCGAGAAGACAAAGTAGAAGGTGGGACAGGCCATCGTCTTTCGTGGCCTGTCAATTTCGCTCGAATCCGAAGCGCCGACAAACGACAAAATACGATCGTCCGGCCACAGCGTGTTATCGTCTTTACGGTATGCGAATGGCCCTTTGCGCCGTTGCCTTGTTGGCGCTGGCCTGCTTATTGATTCGTGCGGCCCGGGTCGGCCTGGCAGGCGATTATGTAGACCCTATCAGTAAGATAACGGCGCAGGACGAGGCGCTGTACTCGCACTCCGCGATCGTGATGGCGCGCGATGGCGACTGGATGACGCCGCGCTTCATGGGGCGGTTCGCGCTCTACAAACCGCCGATGCTGATCTGGGGCGCGGCGCTCTCCACGAAAATTCTCGGAGTATCGCGGATCGCGCTGCGGCTGCCGAGTTCGATCGTCTCGGCGCTCGCGCTCGGACTGCTGTTCTTGTGGGCGGCGGAACTGGCGGGCTGGCAGGCAGGAGTCATCGCGGCGGCGCTCGTGCTTTCCAACCATCTGTGGTTCACGCTCGCCCCATTGTGCATGACGGATGCGTTCCTGGTGGCGTTCTATGCGGCAGCGTTGTACGCGTTGTTCTGGGATCCATGGCTCGAATCGCGCGGCGCGCTCTGGGGATTTTCGGCGTCGGTGGCGGCGGCGATTCTCACCAAAGGGATTGCGGGGATACTGCCGCTCGGTGTCTTGGGACTCTACTGGCTGGCGGCGAGGCGTAAGGAGCGCGCGACGTTCTGGCGCGTCTGCATGGCCGCGGGACTCGCGTTCGCACTCGCGTCGCCGTGGTTTCTATATGAATTCGTCGTCCACAATCGCTGGTTCTGGACGGAGCACATCGCAGTCGAGATTCTCGGATACGGCGCCGGGGCGCCTCCGCAGACGTCGCGGGAGAATCAGGCCGCCTTCTATTTCATGCGGCTCGCCGTGACGGACCCGCTGCTCGTGGCGTGCGCGTTCTCCGCGATTCCCGCTTTTTTGGCGGACCTGCGTCAGCGCACCAGCGCCTCCCTATTGGTGGCGGCGTGGATCGTGGTGATGGTGGCGGCGGTGCTGGGCTGGCAGTACCGCAATGCGTCCTACCTGCTGCCTCTGGTGCCGGCGCTGGCGATCTTCACCGCGGGCTGGAGTCCGTTCGCCACACCGCGATATGCGCGCTGGATGATCGTCGGACTGGCCGCCGCGTTCGTGATCAAAGCCTCCGGGCCGTCACTGCCCTGGGGACTCAACGCGCAGGAGGGCACGGTGCAGGCCGCCGCTCCGGCGCTGTCGGGGTACTGCGAACAGGGGCGCGGCAATCCGCTGATCGTGGTCGATTTCGCCGACGACTTGTACGCGTCGACGCTCCCGCTCGAGCGCCTGCGGTACGCCGCGGTAGTGCCGGTCGCGCTGCCCTCGGGACCTTACGGGATGCCGTTTCCCGAGATGGGAATCAGCGTGACGGTGCAGCAGTTCAATGACCTCGAGCGCGAGGCGCCGGTCTTTCGGGCACGTCTTTTGGAATGGGGATTGAACTCCGACGCGCCGGTCGCGACGCTGATCACGGCGCGTTCGCCCGCAGAGATCGGCGAACTCGCGGCAGCACATCCGGAGAGCGACTTCCTGGTGCCGGCGGTTTACGTCGATGCGGTGCATGCCGTACCGCAGGTGCAAGTGGCTGCGACGGCGCGACATTTCTTTCTGCTCTCGCGCATGGTAGTCCCGCGCAGGTCGCCCGCCGCGTGGACTTGCAGGATGTAGGAGACTCGATCCGAGGGGCGCACCGAAGGCGATGAAGAGTCGAGCGCCAATCGGAGTCGCGACGGTTACGGAGAGCGGGGGTCGCGCGATTGGAGCGTGTTCGTCAACGGAGCGGTGGCCCACGCGACCACCGCTTCCTAACGGTCGCGGCTCGGATTGGAGTGTGTTCTTTAACGGAGTTCTTCATGGCCCCGTTCGGGGCCGCAACAAGGGATGAAAATGCACGATCGTTTTTTTGAGCGTCATTTTCACGGGAGCGTCATTTTCAACGGAGCGGGCGCGGTGAACGCTTGGTGACGCGCCGGCGCGGATTGAGGGCTCGTTCTTCGACTGAGCGCTGGGCTGACAGGAGTCGGGTCTTCACCACGCGGAACGCTACGCGTTCTTCCGCTCCGACGCTCGCTTGCGCAGGCCGGCGCGAATGATGGCGGCGGATCGAATCCAGCGCGGCGTGAGTTTCTCCACGGCGACGATCGTCTTGTAGAATCTGCCGGGCACGACGAAGACCCTCCCTCGCTCGAGTCCGCGCAGCGACGCATCGACAACGTCTTCGGGGCGCATCCACATCCAGCCGGGGATGCCGTCGCGGCTCATCCCCATCGCGTCGTGAAATTCCGTGACCGTAAAGCCGGGACAGAGAGCCTGCACGCGCACGGGCGACGCGGAACTCTTCAGTTCGAGATCGAGGCCTTCCGTGAAGTTGTTCATCCACGCCTTCGTGCTGCAGTAGCTGACGTTGCCCGGACTCTGTCCGAAGCCCGCGACCGACGACACGTTGATCACGCCGCCGAGGCCGCGCGGCACCATCGCCGCGAGCGCGGCGCGCGTCAACCGCATGGTGGCGATGACATGCAGGCGGTACATCGTCTCCTGACCATCGAGCGGCGTCTCCCAAAATTTCCCCTTAGTGCCGAAGCCCGCGTTGTTGACGATCAACTCC
>JAOAPT010000001.1 GCA_025463045.1 Candidatus Solibacter sp. | reverse complement strand
GCGAATATACGAGCTCCAAAACGGCGCTCAGGTCCGCGCGGCATGGTTCTGAACACCAGAAGTCCGGCGCCGAGACACACAGCTCCCACGCCGGCCAATGCGATGGCTTTTCGGTTATTCATGGAATGTTCCTCGTTCTAACGGCGAGTCTTTCGAAATGCGAGCAAGGCGCCCGCGGCCAACATCAGTGTGACGGTCGATGGCTCGGGAACCACGACACCCAAGTCGGTGAAATCCACAGTGTCGCCGGCAACTCCTCCGACGTGGCTCACGCTCAATTGGATGGACGCGATGTCCAGCGCTGAACTCAGTACACCCAGAAAAGGCGCAGTTCCGTCGCCCGGATCCGAGAAAGCCGTCGTGCCGGTCACGCTGACGCTGCCGAAATTGACGCTTCCCAGGCCGAACGCAGTCAAAGTCGCGGTGAACGGGCCCAACTCGTCACGCTGGATTCTCAGTCCCGCGCCTTGAACCAACGATGCGAAATTAATCGTGACGGGGCCGTCGACGAAATTGCTGTTCAATACGACATCACCGTTATTGAAATTTCCGAAAAACGCGGAGCCTTGCACCAGAATCAGAAAATCGCCGGTGTGAACTGCCGTGACGCCCACCCCTCCGGCGGTACGGGAATAGGGACTTGCCGGGCTACTGCCTTCGTCGATTGCAGCGCCCCAACTGACAGTGCTGTTAGGAGCGAGAGTACTGAAATTCGCTATCTGGGTCAGGGTTCCCGCACTGGCTGCCGCACCCGCGAGCAGGAAAATAGAGAAAGCCTTCAAATAATTCAACTTGCCTCCGAAAACGTGTTTTTAGTAATACATGTTATTCTCGGCACCTATTTAAGTCAATACGGAACCAGTAGTAGCGCCAATTTTCCTGCGGGGGAACCCCCTTAACAGGGAGGAATCAGAGAAATGGCCGAAGCCCACCCTTTATCCTCTCGCGCCGACTGGGCAAGATGAGGCAAGATGAAACTCGCGGACGTATGCAGGGGCTTTCCAACAAGGGCAAAAAGGCACTCGCGCGGAATCGGGAAAATTCTTCAGCAATACGGAAGAAAAGCCCAAAAGGGAATGGAGTCGAACGATCGTCACTACGATCGAGGCGTGGAGCGCGTCATCCGGCGCCTGAAGCCCAAAGATCTGGGCGCCCTTCTCAATGGCAGCGACGAGGAACCGCCGCTGGAGCCGGGCTCACTCTCCGACTGATTCGCGCTTCAACTCGAAACCACGCTCGGGGATGCTGCAATGCAGCGTCTCCGAGCCGTGCCCGTGTAAATGGAAAATCTGCTCGATGAGTTCGCACACGCTCTCGTGTCCGCGTTCGAAGAACACCAGGATCGACGGGCCGGCGCCGCTCAACGCGCAGCCAAGTAGTCCGGGAGCGCGCAGTCGCAGGATCTCGTGCAATCCCGGCACGAGTGCCTCGCGATAAGGCTGGTGGAAGCGGTCCTCGATCGCCGCGGGGAAGACGTTGGTCGTCCCGGTGGCCAAGGCCGCGATCAGGAGTGCCGCGCGCTGCACGTTGAAGACGGCGTCCTCGCGGCTGTAGCCGGAGGGCAGCACGGCGCGCGCTTTCGCGGTAGGCAGGTCGAAATCCGGCACCACGATGGCGAGATCGAAGCTCTTCGGCAGCGGCAGCCGCACCGCGCGCGTAACGCCGCCCGAATCGATCGCGCTGGCGACGATCGACCCGAGCGTGCACGGCGCGACATTATCGGGATGGCCTTCCAGGCGCGCGGCCTCGTCGAGAATGCGCAGCGGTTTCCAGCCGAGTTCGAGCAATTCGTCGGCGATTACCACGCCCGCGGTGAGCGCCGCGGCGCTCGATCCCATGCCCTTACCGAGCGGAATTTCGTTCTGAATTTCGAGCTCGATCGGCGGCATCGTCATCCGCTGGTTGCGCGCGACGGTGAGCGCCGTCTGCCAGATCAGGTTGTCGGGATTGGCCGGGATGCCCTCGGAATCGCGCCCGCTCGCGGAGATAGTGAGCGCCCCGCTACGACGGAAGCGGCAAGTCAGGTACACACCGAGCGCAAGCCCCAGCGCATCGAAGCCCGGACCGAGGTTGGCGCTGGAGGCCGGCACCCGGAGGTGGAACCATGAATTGGAGGCGCTCATTCAGATCAGGAGAACTACCGGATCTCCATGATCTCTTTTTCTTTGGTCTTCGCGGCGGTGTCGATCTTGCCCATGTAGAGATCCGTGAGCTTCTGGATATCGTCGTGGGCCTTCTTGTCGTCGTCTTCCGTGATCTTCTTTTCTTTGGCCAGCTTCTTCACGGATTCGTTGCCGTCGCGCCGGATGTTGCGGACGGAGACGCGATGGTGCTCGGCTGCGGCGTGCAGTTTCTTAACCAGGTCCTTGCGCCGCTCTTCGGTCAACGGCGGGATCGGCAGGCGAATAATCTTTCCGTCGTTGGCCGGATTCAGGCCCAGATCGCTGGTGCGAATCGATTTCTCGATGGCGCCGATCTGCGAAACGTCCCACGGCTGAATCGTGATCAGATTCGGTTCGGGAACGTGCAGGTTGGCGACCTGGTTGAGCGGCGTGGGCGTGCCGTAATAATCCACTCGAATGTGGTCCAGGAGGCTCAGCGTGGCGCGGCCGGTGCGGATCGATGCCATTTCATGCTGCAGATCCGAAACCGCCTTTTCCATTCGGGTCTTCAGGTTCGCCTCAACTTCTTTCACAGAGGCAAATGCTGGACCGCTGGGTGCTGCAGGCTGTTCTGTCTTCATAATGAAGTCTCTCCGTGCGCGGTACGGCTAGTGAATCACGGTGCCGATGGTTTCACCCTTCGACATACGCATTATATTGCCTATCGTGTTCAGATTGAAAACGATAATCGGGAGCTTGTTGTCCCGGCACATGGCGATCGAAGTGGCGTCCATCACGCCCAATCCACGGGATAGTACTTCGAGGTAGCTGATCTCGGGGAATTTCACCGCGTCGGCGAATTTCAGGGGATCTTTATCGTACACTCCGTCCACGCGCGTGGCCTTGGCGATCACGTCGGCTTTGATTTCGAGGGCGCGCAGGGTGGCCGCGGTGTCGGTGGAGAAATACGGGTTTGAAGTGCCGGCCGCGAAGATGACAATCCGTCCCTTTTCCAGGTGTCGGATGGCGCGCCGCCGGATGTAGGGCTCGGCCACCTGATGCATTTCGATCGCGCTCATGACGCGCGTCGGGATGCCCATCTGTTCCAGGGCGTCGCTCATCGCGAGCGAGTTGATGACCGTGGCCAGCATGCCCATGTGGTCGCCGGTCACGCGGTCCATATTACGGGCAGCGGCGGCAACACCACGAAAGATGTTGCCGCCGCCGACCACCACGCCTATTTGAATACCGCTTGCCGCCACGTCGGCAACTTCGCGAGCCAGTGCTCTCACCCGGTCCGCGTCAATGCCGAAGGTGGCCGTACCGGCCAACGCTTCGCCGCTCAATTTCAGCAGGATGCGCTTATAGCCAGCCATTTAGTCGGCTGCCGTTTCGCTGCCCGAATCCGCCTGCGAATCGCCGACTTTGAAGCGAACGAAGCGCGTTACGGTGATGTTCTCGCCAAGTTTGGCGATCTTGGTTTTCACCAGTTGTCCCACAGTAAGGGTGGCTTCCTTCACGAACGGCTGTTCGAGCAGGCAGATCTCTTCGTAGAACTTGGCCATGCGGCCTTCGGTGATCTTGTCGAGCATCTTCTCGGGCTTGCCCTCTGCCAGGGCGCGCGCCTTGTGGATGTCCTTTTCCTTCTCGATCACGTCCTCGGTGACGTCTTCCTTGCGGATGAACTTCGGATCGGCCGCCGCGATGTGCATCGCGATATCGTGTACGAGTTCCTGGAAATCGTCGGTACGCGCGACGAAATCGCTCTCGCAGTTGATCTCCACCATCACGCCGAGTTGGCCGCCGTGGTGAATGTAGGTGCCGATCAAACCCTGCTTGGTGGCACGCGACGCCTTCTTGCCGGCTGACGCAATGCCACGCTTGCGCAATACGACTTCACCTTCCGTGAGATCGCCATTGGCTTCCACCAGGGCAGTCTTGCATTCCATCATGCCCGCGCCAGTACGTTCGCGGAGCTGTTTGACTAAAGACGCGGTAATTTCCGCCATAACTTTACTCTCTTGTTCCTTTTCGCAGGGCAGGCCGGCGGCCCGCCCCTTCGGGAAGTTCTAGCTGCCGCTCTCGGTCACGGCCGGTTCGGCAACCGGTTCGGCCGTCTCGGAAGCGGGGCCCTTGCGCGACGCCGGAGCCGGCTCTTCCGCCATGCTCAAGCTCTCTGCCATGATCTTCTCGGCATACTTGGGATCCACGTATTCCGTGTACTCCATCATGCCTTCTTCGGCCGGGGTTTCGTCGCTGACGATCTTATCGGCCGTGAAATCCTGCTCGGTGGCCAATGCACGGCCCTCGACCACGGCGTCGGCGATCTTGCTGGCGAACAGACGGATCGCGCGTAGCGCGTCGTCATTGCCCGGAATCACCCAATCCACTTCGTCCGGATCGCAATTGGTATCCACGATGGCGACCACCGGGATGCCGAGGCGGCGGGCTTCCTTCACCGCGATGCCTTCTTTATTGGAATCGATCACGAACAGCACGTCGGGCAGGCCCGGCATGTCCTTGATACCCGAAAGATTCTGGTCCAGGTGCTTGCGCTCGCGCTCCAGCCGGATCACTTCCTTCTTGGGACGGCCGGCGTAGCCGCCTTCCACCGAAGCCATGGCTTCCAGTTCCTTCAGCCGTTTGATCGACTTTTGAACCGTCAGCATGTTGGTCAACAGGCCGCCCAGCCAGCGCTGATTGACGTAATACATCTGGCAGCGGTTGGCCTCTTCGGCGATCGCTTCCTGCGCCTGACGCTTGGTGCCCACGAAGAGCACGTTCTTACCCTGCGCGGCCATCTCTCCGACAAAGCGAGCGGCGTCCTTGAACATCTTCAGCGTTTTCTGAAGATCGATAATGTAAATACCGTTGCGTTCGCCGAAGATGTATTCCTTCATCTTGGGGTTCCAGCGCTTGGTCTGGTGCCCGAAGTGAACGCCAGCTTCGAGCAATTCTTTCATCGAAATTGCAGGCAAAATGCCTCCTCAAATTTACGCGCCCCATCGATCGCCGCGCGGTCCAAAGCGAGATTTGCGCGGTGGAGTGGGGCCCAGGGACTGTTGACAGAAAGCAAAGCCCGGAAGGAGTGTAGCGTTCCTTCCAGGCTTCGCGGGGACTTAACGTTTGGAGAACTGGAACCGTTTACGAGCGCCCTTTTGACCATACTTCTTGCGCTCGTGTTGCCGCGGATCGCGGGTAAGGAAGCCAAGCTTCTTCAACCGTGACCGCAGTTCGGCATTGAACTCCACTAAAGCCCGGGAAATGCCAAGGCGGCATGCACCCGCCTGGCCGGCGACACCGCCGCCGTGCGCGAGAATCACAAGATCGAACTTGTCCGTCGTTTCGGTGGCCGCGAGGGCCTGCCGGACGACGGCGCGCGTGCTTTCCGTGGGGAAATAATTCTCGAACGCGCGGTTGTTGACCTTGATCTCGCCCTTGCCGGGCCGCAAGAACACGCGAGCCACCGAAGTCTTGCGGCGGCCCGTACCCAAATATTGAACTATCGTCGCTGCCACTAACAGTTACCTTCCTGCTTGCTATTTGACCGTCGCTATTTGACTGTGAGGGCGACGGGTTGCTGTGCCGCGTGCGGATGCTTGTCACCCGCATAGACATTCAGTTTCCGGTACATCTGCTTGCCGAGCTTGTTCTTGGGAAGCATGCCGGCAATGGCGTCTTCCACCAGACGGGTCGGCTTTTCCGCGCGAACCCGCTTCAAGCTCTTCTCCACCAATCCGCCCGGATAGCCGGTGAAATGGCGATAGAGTTTGTCTTCTTCTTTCCGCCCTGTGACCTTCACCTTTTCGGCGTTGATCACTACCACATGATCGCCGGCGTCGATGAACGGCGTGTAGGTGGGTTTGTGCTTGCCCATCAAAATCATCGCTGCCTTGCTGGCCAGCTTACCCAACACTACGTTCTCGGCATCGATGACATGCCACTCGCGGTTAATCCCATTCTTTGTGGGGAACTCGGTACTCATTGACACACACGTCTCCAGCTATTCGACTTGCAAAATACTAAGTGTAAGGGGTTTGGGGATTCGTTGTCAAATCGGGTTACAGATTCGACACACCTGCCCTGATTCCCGGGCGATACGTCACTTTTTGGCCCTGCGTTACCATTAGACATCACCTTGAACTGGAAAAACAACCTCCGTGTAGTACTGATTTCCACACGCAATCCGCTAAACATCGGCGCCGCCGCCCGCGCGATGGCAAATTTCGGGTTTTCCCGATTGTGCGTCGTCAATCCCTACGACGTCGCGTTCCGCGAAGCCCGGTCCGCCGTCGGCGCCGCGCCGCTTCTGCAGAAAGCCGAGGAATTCGCCACGGTAGCCGAGGCCGTGGCGGATTCCCGCCTGGTCATCGGCACCACCAGCGTCGGACACCGCGAGCTCCAGCACCCCATCCGCCGCCTCGAGTACGGTGCCCGCCTGATGCTCAAGGCGCTCCCGGAAAATCCCGTCGCCTTGCTTTTCGGCAGCGAGAAATTCGGCCTCTCGAACGAGGACCTGAGCCACTGCCACTGGCTCATGCGCATCCCCACCGTCGGCCAGGATCTTTCGATGAATCTCGGCCAGGCCGTGGCCCTCTGCCTCTACGAACTGGCGCGCGATCCCAAGGCGGCGCTCGCCAGTCCCGAAAAGATCCGCTCGGCCAGCGCCGCGGAGCTCGAGCAGATTACCGGACGCCTGCTGCAGGTCCTCGAGCGAAGCGGGTACGTGAATCCCGTGACGGCGACTTCCACCGACGAAAAAGTCCGCCGCCTGGTGCGGCGATTGGAGATCCCCGGACGCGACGCCAAGGTGCTGCTCGGGATGCTCCGCCAGATCCTCTGGAAGCTGGAGAATTGAAACAGGATCTCAGCTACAGTAGGAATAGTGAATGGACCTTCGGCCGAAGAGATCGTGGGCAGCGAATGGGCGGAGTGGTACGCGCTGACGCCCGCGGAGCGCTTCCGCGAGTCCATGAAACTGTGGGATACCTACCTGGCGCTCGGAGGAACTCTTGAGCCTGAGCCCGATACTCAAAGCCCTTTCTTCGATCCGCAAGAGTGGCGTGAAAACGCTGCTCATGGGCGGCCAGGCCTGCGTGTTGTACGGCGCAGCGGAATTTAGCCGCGATCTGTTGATCCTGGCCGATCGGGACAATCTGGCCAGCCTCCAGTGCGCCCTGGACGGTCTGCAAGCCGAACCCATCGCTGTGCCCCCCTTCGACGTTCAACACCTCTTGCGTGGCCATGCGGTTCACTTTCGTTGCCGGCGGCCGGACGTGGCAGGACTGCGTATCGATATCATGGCGGTGCTGCGCGGGGTCGACGCGTTCGGGGAGTTGTGGAATCGCAGGACTACGATTCACGTGGAGGGCGAAGACATCGACCTGCTATCCGCGGCCGACCTGATCCGGGCCAAGAAGACGCAACGCGACAAGGACTGGCCCTTGGACTGGACCATGATCCGGCGACTCGTCGAGCAGAACTACTTTGAGCGCGCCGGGGAGCAATCGGCGCGGCAAGTCGAGTTCTGGCTGGCCGAGCTGCGCACCCCGGAATTGCTGGCGCAGGTGGCCGCTGCGCATCCCGAACTCGCGCGTTCGTCCGGGCGGCCCGCGGTAAGTGCCACGCTCGGGAACGATCTGGAAGCAATATCGCTCGCACTGCAAGCCGAAGAGTTCGAGGAACGCCGCCGCGATCGCGAATATTGGGAGCCGCTACGCCACGAACTCGAAGAACTGCGGCGGGTACGAACCCGGCCCTCGTGACGAGCGCGCCGCTTTAGCGGTGTTTAGAAGCCTCCGCCGCGGCCTCCGCGACGCCCCATCTGTTTCGTCGGGTCGCCGGCGGCAAACGTGATCGTCACGTCGGCGGTATGCGCTTTGGCGTCGACCTTCATATCGGCCTTGGTGGCGCCAAGGTTTTCGAAGAGCGCCTCTTCCTTGATCCGGTTCAGGAAATAATCGGGATAGTCGGGATTGAGGACCTTGCCTTCCTTCATACTCCAGATACGATTGATCTCGGCCTCGCCATTTAAATCCAGCCCGACGATACTCAGTTTCCCCATGTGGTATTGCTCGCCCGAGTCGATGCGGACGGCGACATCCACGGTCTTCTTCTCGTCGTTGATCTGGCGATCGCTCGTGACTTTTACGTCGAGATATCCGGCGTGGCGCACGGCCTTGCGGATCTTCTCGATGCCGTCGTTGACACGATCGAAATTCGCCACGTCGCCGGTCTTGAAGTCCCCCGTCTTGATCAGCGTGGCGGGCTCGACGGGGCTCGGTCCGGCGATCGACACCTTTCCCAATTCGTAGCTCTGCCCCTCGTCCACCTTCACGAAAACGTGAACGCCGGCGACGTCGCTCACTGCTTCGGCGCGCACTTCGGGGAAAGCCACGCGCACTCGTCCGCGCTGCTCGTAGACCGGGCGGACGGAATTGTTCAGCATCTCGCG
This sequence comes from Candidatus Solibacter sp., assembly GCA_025463045.1. Taxonomy (GTDB): domain Bacteria; phylum Acidobacteriota; class Terriglobia; order Bryobacterales; family Bryobacteraceae; genus Solibacter. Next base: position 2,709 of record JAOAPT010000001.1, on the reverse strand, counting down.
GAAGCCCGCTTCGGTGAACGGCATGCCGATCGCGGTGCCGTGGACGGCCTCGCGGAGCAAGCCCTGCGAGATCACCTGATTACCCTGGAACGTCACCTGCGCCACCGCGGGCAAATTGCGCGCCGGCCGGAAGACGATCGCGAACTCGTCGGCGGTCACCGGAGTTACCTTTACGGCGATCGTTTCAGTCATTCCCTTCGACGCCACGAACTCCTGAATCCACGCCGTGTACCGGTCCATCACCACTTTGGTGGCGGGCAGTTTGGTGCGCGAGTAGAGCGGATCCTTGCCGTGCAGAAGGGCGTCGAGTTCCTGGTCGGGCACGCCCAATTCCTCGAAGCGTACCGGCAACGCCGGATCGACTTCAGCGACCTGGAACGTGGCGACGTATCCCTGTTTGCCGGCGCCCGGCTCGAACTTGTACCCGACGGTCTCAAAGGCGCCGCTGGCCACCAGGCGGTCGCGCGCGGCTTCGAATTCGGGCTTGCCGGCGAGCTGTCCGATCTTCAAGCCAGCGACCTGGATCACCTGTTCGCGCGTATAGTTGTGAAGCCCCACCACGTCGATGCGCTCGACCGGCCACTTCGTAGCCGCGGCCTCGGGTGCGGCCTCTTTCTTCGGCGCGGCCTTCTTCACGGGTGCCCGTTTGGGCGCGGTCTGCGCCAAGCCGATACCGCTCAGTCCGAGGCTGCTTAATCCCAGGCCGGCCGCCGCGAGCACAATGATCCACCACTTCATCATCTCTATGTTAGACGCGGCATGGCGTCCGCGGATTACCCCTGCCTGGCGCGCTCTGAAATCGATCTGCGATCGAGTACCGTATAGTTCGACAGCGACGATCTTGGCGAGAACGTAGAACTCTTCTGAGGGAGAACCTGCCTGCCACGCTAGAATAGAAAAAGTGTCCTACGATCTCATCGTCATCGGGAGTGGTCCCGGCGGCTACTCCGCAGCCATACGCGCCGGCCAATACGGATTGAAAACAGCGCTTGTCGAAAAACAGGCCAGACTCGGTGGCACTTGCCTCCTGGTGGGATGTATCCCGACCAAGAGCCTGCTGCACACTGCCGATGTCTGGGACCATTTTGTCCACGCCGAAGCCGACGGCATCGTCGCCGACAATCCGCGCCTCGATTTTCCGAAGGTGCAGGCGCGCAAAGACGGCATCGTCAGTAAACATTCGAAAGGCGTCGAATTCCTCCTGAAGCGCGCCAAAGTCGAGCGCATTTCCGGCTATGCCACCCTGAAGGGCGGCGGCAAAATCGAAGTCAAAACCGACGCCGGCACCCAGACTCTGGAGGCGAAGAACATCATCATCGCCACCGGCAGCGAGGCCCGCATGATCCCAGGCCTGCAGCCCGACCCGGAGTTCATCCTCACCAACATTGAAATCCTGAACCTCACCACCGTGCCCAAGAGCCTGATCATCATCGGCGCCGGCGCGGTCGGGGTGGAGTTCGCGTCGATCTTCAAGCGCTTCGGCACCGACGTCACCGTCATCGAAATGCTGCCGCGCATCGTCCCTGTCGAAGACGAGGACATTTCGAAGGAGCTCGAGCGCGTCTTTAAGAAGCAGAAGATTCGCGTCGAAACCGGCGCGCGTGCCGAGAACATTCAGAAGACCGGCAAGGGCGTCAAGCTCACCATGACCACCAAGGACGGCAAGCAGGAGCAGCTTGAAGCCGAGAAACTCCTGGTCGCCGTGGGACGCCGCCCGAATACCGAGAGCATCGGGATCGAGAACACGAAGGTGGAGCTCGACCGCGGCTTCATCAAGGTCGACCAGTTCCAGCGCACCGGCGAGCCGGGCGTCTACGCGATCGGCGACGTCGTGGCCGGCACCCCCCAGCTCGCTCACGTCGCGACCCGCGAAGGCATGATCGCCGTCGCTCACATGGCTGGGAAACCCGCCGTGCCGATCAACAAGAATCGCATTCCGGGCGCGACTTACACCACGCCGGGGATCGGCAGTGTCGGACTCACCGAGGCACAGGCGCGCGCCGCCGGCTATAAGGTCAAGATCGGCAAATTCCCCTTCGCGGGCGACAGCCGCGCGACGATCCTCGGCCAGCACGAAGGCTTCATCAAAGTTGTCGCCGACGAAAAATACGGCGAGATCCTCGGCGTTCACATCATCGGCCCCGACGGCTTCGAGCTGATCGCCGAAGCCGTCGCCGCCATGGAAGCCGAGGCCACGGTCGACGTTATGATGCAGACCATCCACGCCCATCCCACGCTTTACGAGGCGGTGGGCGAGGCGTTCAACGCCGTATACGGTCTCTCGATCAATGCGTAATTGCTGCCTGCGCCAACTCGGGCGAATCGACTACGCCGGTGCGCTGCAACTCCAGCAGCGGCTGGCCGCCGATCGCAAGCAGGGACTGGTCCCCGACCAGCTCCTGTTGCTCGAGCATCCCCACGTCATCACGCTGGGGCGGAACGGCCACATGGAAAATCTGCTCGCCGGCGACGATATTCTGGAGCGCGCCGGCATCGCCTTCTACCCCACCGATCGGGGCGGCGACGTGACCTATCACGGTCCCGGCCAGCTCGTCGGCTACCCGATTCTCGACCTCCGCGATTGGAAGCGCGACGTCGGCGCCTACGTCCGCGCGCTCGAGCAGGCGATCATCGACACGCTTGCCGAGTACGGGGTCGAGGCGGGGCGGATTCCGAAACTCACGGGAGTCTGGGTGGGCGAGCGCAAGA
>JAOAPT010001025.1 GCA_025463045.1 Candidatus Solibacter sp. | reverse complement strand
GGGGTTGCCGAGATGGCCGAGATCGGCGGCGAGGTCGCTCGGGCCGATGAAGATTCCGTCCACGCCTTCAATGGCGGCGATCGACTCGATTTCGTTCACAGCGGCGGCGGTTTCGACCTGCACGAGCAGGCAGATCTCCTCATGCGCGCGGCCGTGGTAGTTGGGGACGCGGCCGTAGAGGTTGGCGCGCGGCGCGACCGAGACGCCGCGGATGCCGAGCGGCGGATAGCGTGTGGCGGCGACTGCGAGGCGCGCCTCTTCGGCGTTTTGCACGAACGGTACGAGCAGCGAGCGCGCGCCGATATCGAGAATGCGCTTCATCAGCACCGCGTCGTTCCATGCGCAGCGGACCACCGGTTCGGCGGTGCCCTTGACCATCGCCTGCAATTGCGAGAGAAGCCCAGGCACCTCGTTGGGAGCGTGCTCGGTATCGATCACGATCCAATCGAAGCCCGAGTTGCAGATGATCTCGGCCACAATGTTGCTGCAGAGCGAACTCCACAGGCCAACTTGCGGCCGCCCTTCGAGCAGCGCCGACTTGAAGTGGTTGGGTGGAAGGTGAGAGTTATTTTGAGACATCCTGAGCTCTTTGAAAACGGTCGCGGCTGTTGGAAAGGTGCGTCCGCATGAAGCGGGATGCGCCTTCGGGATCGCCGTTCAAAATTGCGGTGAAGATCTGTTCGTGCTCGCGGCCGAGCGTGGTCAGGTAGGCCGCCTGGCCTCCCGGAGATTGCTGCAGGCTGACGCGGGTGCGCGGAATCGTGGTGGTGCCGAAACGGGCGAGCACCTCGGGGAAGTAGCGATTGCCGGTGGCCTCGGCGACGTGGAGGTGAAACTGAAAATCGGGTTCCGCGGTGTCGCCGCCGCTGTGCAGCGCGGTCTGATAAGCGTCGAGCGCGCGGCGCAGCTCGACAAGCTGCGATTCGGTGCGGCGCGCAGCGGCGAGTCCGGCGGCTTCGGATTCGAGACTGATGCGCAGCTCGAGCATGGCGAGAATGTCGCGCACCGTGGGGATGCTCTGCGGCTCGACGCGGAAGTCGAAGCCCGAGGGCTGATCGAGCACGAAGGTGCCGATGCCGTGCCGCGTCTCGACGAAGCCCGCGGCTTGCAGCCCCGAGATCGCTTCGCGCACCACCGTGCGGCTGACCCCGTGTTCCTGCATGATGGCCGATTCGGTGGGCAGCTTGTCGCCGGGACGAAGTGCGCGGCTGCGGATCTGCTCGGCGAGCGAATCCACCAGTTCCTTCGCGAGCCGGCGAGGCTTCCGGCGAACAGTGATGACCGGCTGCGTATCCACTCTAGCCATCATAACTCCGCCTGCGGGGCGTACCGCTCTTTCACCATGAAGATATACGCGAGCACGCCCGCGACGAGAAAGACGCAGCAGGCCATCATCGGCGCTTCATAGCTGCCGGTCTTTTGCTTGAGCCATCCGGTGAGAATCGGCGCGACGATTCCGGCGACGCTGGCGGCGCAGTTCTGTACGCCGGAGATGCGGCCGATCGCCGACGCGGGAATCAGGGTTTGGGTGAGCGCCCAGTAATTGGCGGTAGCGAGTCCGAGTCCGGAGAGCGAGATCACGGAGAACGTGAGCGCCACGGGCACCGACGACGATTGAGCGCCGATCAGTTCCGTACAGGCGATTGCGAAGCCTGCGATTGTGAACCACTTGCGGACCGTGACGGGATTGCCGCCGCGGCCGATCATCAGGTCCGCGCCCCAGCCGGCGAGCGCGGCGACGATCGCCATGCCGCCGAAACTGAAGAATGTATAGAGCCCCATCTGGCTGAGCGAGAGATGACGCCGCTCCATGAAGTATGCGGGCATCCACGTCATGCAGAAGTAGACGAAGTACATGTAGCTGAAGGTCGCGATCACGGTGCCCCAGGTGACCGGGCTGGCGAGGACGCGGGCGAAATCCACGGGCTTGCCGGCGGGCGCCGCTGCACCGCGAGCCGCACCGCGCGGCGTGTCGTTGACCAGCAGCATCCATGGGATGAGCCAGATCAAGCCGCCGAGCCCGACCATCAGGAACATGGCGCGCCAGTCGTAGTGGCCGATCAGCCATGCGGCCAGCGGAGTGCCGATCGCGGGGCCGATCTTCGTGCCCGTCATGTAGAGTCCGACGGCGAGTCCGCGGCGGCGCTCGGCGAAATTGAGACGGATCCAGCGATAGCTCGCGGGCGCGACGACGCTCTCGCCGACACCGAGCAGAATGCGCACCGCGATCAACTGGCCGACGGTGCCCGCCATCGCAGTGCCGGCCGACGCGAGACACCAGAAGAGGAAGCTCAAGGCGTACGGCCACTTGACGCCGTAGCGATCGACCACCCATCCGGCGGGAATCTGCAGCGCAGCGTAGGCCCAGAAGAACGCCGAATTCAGCAGGCCGCGATCGGTGTCGGAAAGATGAAAGGTGCGGAGAAAATCTTTGGTGACCAGCGCGACGGAAAGGTTAGATCGCGACGCATAGGCGATGATCATGCCGAGACTCAGCAGCGCGATCACCGCCCATCGCCGTCCTTCGCCTTCGCCCGCGCCAGGGATGATCGCGGGCCCAGGTGAGCCCGCGATCCGGGAAGTTGTCGCCATTACCAGTACAGCTTGAGTCCGCCCTGCATCTGGCGGGGAGTGTTGGCCTGGCTCGAAATCACGCCAAAGGTGGCGCTGTTCAGGCTGGCCTGCGGGCCGCCGAAGACCACACGGTTGAAGACGTTGAATGCCTCCGCGCGGAAGTCGATGCGGAAGCGCTCGGTGACGCTGAACGTCTTGGCGAGGCTGACATTTTCGTTGTAGTTGGGGAAGACGCGCACCTTGGAGTTCTTGCGCGGCGAGTTGCCGAGGATGCCCACGGGTTGAACGGGGAACACGGACGCGTCGAGGTATTTATCCTTGGCGGGATCGAAGGACGAGCCGGAGACTGGCGCGCGCCAATCGTACGTGGTGACGAGCGGACGGTTGGTGCCGTTGAAGATTGGCAGCGTGCCGTTGGCGGTGACCCCGATCGGGTAGCCGCTGTTGTACACCTGAATGCCGCTGAGGCGCCATCCGCCGACGAGGGCGTTTGAGAGGCCGCCCTTAGCGAGCCAGCGCTTGCCGCGGCCGAAGGGCAGCTCGTAGACGGTGCTCAGCTTCACGGTGTGGGTCTGGTCGAAGGCGCCGACGGAACGTTCCAGGCCCCGATTGCCCGCGTCGAGCGACCCGCTGCTGCCGCTGAAGCTATCGGCGTTGGTCAGAATCTTCGAGAAGGAGTAGCTGCCCTGGAAGGTCAGGGAGTTGGTCATCCGCGAATTCACTTTCAGAATTCCGGCGTGATAGGTGGAGTGTCCGGTGCGGTCGCCGCCACCGGCCGCCGCGTCGATCGTGAGGAACTGCGGGAAGGCGCGCAGCGATTGGCTGACGGTCTGCGAGCGCTGCACGGCGGAGTTGGTGAAGTTCGCGTAAGGCGGCGTGAAGCCGGCATTGACCGCCGCAGTCGACGTGATGTTGGAGTTCAGCAGCGTGATCGCCTGTGCGGCTCCGTACTTCGCGATCAGGCCATTGACCACCGACATCGGCACCTGGTTGAGATTCATCAGGCCGGCGTTGAGGCGCGAGCCGATCGCTGCGTTGTAATCCGCTTCGATGGTCAGGTGCGGGCGCACTTCGCGCTGCACGGAAACGGTCCAGTTGTCGTACTCCGCGGGACGCGTGGAGTTCTGTCCGTTCCACCAATCGACGTTGCCATTGTTGGCGAAGGCCGGATTGATCTGCGGGGGCAGGGGATACGAAGGCAAGCCCTCATCCCACTTGAAAGCCTGCGTGATGCCCTGGTTCGTCGACGCGAAGTTGTACTGGCCGATGAAGCCCGCGTAGTGGCTGCTGGACGCGAGCACCGTCACGCGGCCGAAGGAGCGGCCGATGCCGCCGCGGATGGTGGTCTTCGAATCGGGGCTGTAAGCGAAGCCGAGGCGCGGCGAAATCGCGCCGTAATAGCCGGGAATCAGGCTGCGTACGCCTTGGCGGCCGGGGCCGTTGCCCGCGAAGATCAGAGCGCCGGGATAGTTGTTGACCGCGGGATTGGGAGTGGTCGGCGAGAAATCCGAGTACTGGTCGCCGCCCGAAACGGGAGGCAGCGTGAATTCGTAGCGCAGGCCGTAGTTGATCACCAGCTTGCGGCTGACGCGGAAATCGTCCTGCGCGTAGAAGCCCCAATAGCGATAGACCTGGCGGAGGTAGCGGACGGTTTCGGTGGCGCCCGAATCGCCGTAGCCGAGCAGGAAGGACGCGAACGAACTGCCGCTGGTGGCCGAGGTGGCGCCGGGGACGGCGGTTTCGAGGAAGCTGAAGCCCGCCTGTCCGGCGATGTTCTGCTGGCCGAAGCCGTTGGCTTCCTGATGATCGTAGGTGAAGCCGACCTTGATGCTGTGCGATCCGCGGATGTAGCTGAAATCGTCTTTGAACGCGCGGCGCGGCTGCTCGGTGCCGTTATCGGCGGCGCCGCCCCAACCGGAGAATTCGGAGAAGGAGACGTTGCCGAGGTTCACGTTGCAATCGACCGCGTTCAGGATGCAGACCTTGCCCTTCCAGTTCTTCCCGACGTTGACCGAGAAGGAGTCTTTGTTGAAGGTGTTGATGCCGAGCGAGAAGTGATTGAACATGCGCGGCGAGATGGTCCAATCGTAGGTCACGCGATGCAAGTCGGCATCGAAGCTCGATTGCAGGAAGCTGTTGAACGGCACCGGGAGACCGGCGGGTCCGGCGGAACCGGGCTGGAGGAGGTCGCTGCCGCGGTTGAACAGGTACGAGACGTGATGCTTGGAATTGATCGAGTGATCGAGCTTCACGCTGGCCTTCGTGGTGGATTCCGCGGAGCTGCCACCCGCCGAAATGTAGTTGTTGCTGATGTACCCGATGGTGCCGGGCACGATTCCGGCGCGGTTTGGCAGGAGCACCGTTTTTGCGATTGCCAGGTACTGGTTCGACACCGTGCTGAACTTCTGCGTCGGGATGATGTTGGCCGGGAACGGATCGCGGATCGAGCCCGAACCGTTCGGGTTGGCGCGCGTGGTGCCCGGGTCATAAATCGGAATCTGCTGGTTCTTGCTGTTCACGAGATTCGTGAAATCGCCGCGGTACATTTCGGCCGTGGGCACGCTCGAGATATTGCCGGCGCTGCCCTGGCGATTGCGGAAGCCCTCGTACGCGACGAAAAAGAACGTGCGGTTCTTGCCGTTATAGATTTTCGGAATCCAGATGGGCGCACCGAGCGAGCCGCCGAAATCGTTCTGCCGGTAGATGCCTTTGGTGGGGGCAAAGAAGCCGCGCGCGTCGACGTAATCGTTGCGGATGAAATCGTAGGCCGAGCCGTGGACTTCGTTGGTACCGGATTTGGAGGCGAAACTGATGACGCCGCCGCCGGCCTGGCCATACTCGGCCTTGAAGCCGTTGGTGTCGACGGCGAATTCCGTGATGGCTTCCACGGAAGGCGTGAGGTAAGAGGTTTCAGTCGTGCTGCCCTGCCGGTTGGTGTTGACGCTGACGCCATCGAAGGTCGCGGCAAATGCGCCGCCCTGTCCGCCGCCGAGCACCAGGTTGTTGCCGTTCTTGGCTTCGGGGACGGTGGTGACCAGATCGAACGGACTGCGCATGGCGCCGCCCACGACGAGCGGAAGTTCGTCGACAAGCTTGTTCGACACGGCGGTCGAAATTTTCGCGTCTTCGGTCTGGATCTGCGCGTTGGTCGCCTGCACTTCGACGGTCTGGGACACGCCGCCGACCTTTAATTGGACATCGACGCGCGCGGTGGCTCCGGCGGTGAGAGTGATGTTGTCGACGATGGAAGATTGGAAGCCGGACTGGCTGACTTCAAGCCGGTAGTTGCCGGGTCCGAGGTTCGCAACGCTATATTCACCGGAGGAGTTGGCCACCACGTTGATGGCGGCATTGGTGCCCAGGTTCATGACCTTCACCGGTGCGTTCGGTACGGCGGCATTGCTCGCGTCCGTGACTACGCCGGTGATATTTCCACGTTCAGACTGCGCGAAACAGAGCGTCGCAGTCGCAAGAAAGACCAGAAACGAGGGTCTTATCGTCATGTTGTTTCACCTCTAACGGGGAGGGGATCCCCCACACATGTCAGACATCGTACCACTGACCCCAAGGGCGGTCAACAAAATTACGAGACGGGCAATCTGCCGCGCGCGTCGTAACAACATGTGGCACTTTTCCGCCGTGTCGCGGCGGTGTGGGCGGCGGACGTCTTTGCTTTCTTCGGGTTGCGCATGCCCAGTCTGGCCCCCCATGTGCCCTCTGTACGCCGAAGTTAATCCCCAGAGTCTTTAAGCCCTTCTATGCATCGCATCGCAGCCCCCTCGCTCCTTCTTGTTTATGGGATGGCCGGCCTCCTTTCGAGTGCGCTATCGGCCCAGCCTCGCCTGATTCATGGTCCGATCCAGGACAGCCGCCGCGTGCGGATGAGCGGCCACGTTCCTCCGCTGGCCACGACGCAAAACGACGTCGGCGCGCTGGACGATGGCACAGAGTTGCCGGCCGTCACGCTGGTGCTCCGGCCGACGGACGCGCAGCAGGCGGACCTCGACCGGCTGCTCGCCGCGCAGCAGGATCCGACGTCCGCCGACTATCATCGCTGGCTCACACCGGAACAGTTCGCGGACCGCTTCGGCGCGTCGACCGACGATATCGCCGCCATCACCGCGTGGGTGGAGCAGCACAATCTCCATGTCACCGGTGTGGGACGCGCGCGCAACTCGGTGACGTTCTCTGGCACGGCGGGCGACGTGGCGAGGGCCTTTCAGGTGAGCTTCCACCGATACTCGGTGGACGGGCGAAATCACTTTGCGAATACCGCGGAGCCGTCGCTGCCCGTCGCGCTGCAGACCGCGGTGCGCAGCATTCAGGGACTTAACGATTTCCGCATGCAGCCGCGAGCGGTGCATCGCCTTACGCTCGAGCCGAACTACACGTCGACGTCAGGCAATCACTACTTGAGCCCGGACGACCTGGCGACGATTTATAACGTAAAGGCGCTGTGGAATGCGGGCTACGACGGCAGCGGGCAGAAGATTGCGATCGCGGGCCAGACGCGCGTCGATGTCACCGATATCCAGAAGTTCCGCGCGAAGTTTCAGCTTCCCGCGGCCGATCCGCAAATGATTCTGGTGCCGAACACGCGCGATCCGGGCACCTCGACGGACGATCTGGGCGAGGCCGATCTCGACCTGGAGTGGGCCGGCGCCACCGCTCCGCAGGCGTCGATCCTGTATGTCTACTCGTACAACGTGATGGATGCGGTGCAGTACGCGATCGATCAGAATCTCGCGCCGGTGCTCAGCGTCAGCTATGGGCTGTGCGAACCGCAGACGCTGCCTTCCGACATGTTGACGATGCAGGCGTGGGCACGGCAGGCGAATGCGCAGGGAATGACGTGGATCAACGCGGCTGGTGATTCGGGCGGCGCCGATTGTCTCACCGGCACCTCGGGCGGTGGTCTGGCGGTCGATTCGCCCGCCGATATTCCGGAGGTGACCGGCATCGGCGGCACGACATTCAGCGAGGGCTCGGGGCAGTATTGGAATGCGAGCACGAATGCCAACGGCGGATCGGTCGTGTCGTACATTCCGGAGACGGTGTGGAATGACAGCACGTCCGGCAATCCGGCATCGGGAGGCGGCGGGTACAGCACGCAATTCGCGCAGCCCTCTTGGCAGACGGGGCTCGGGGTGCCGCAGAACGGCGCGCGGAACGTTCCCGATATTGCGCTGGCGGCGAGCGCGGAGCACGACGGCTATCTGGTGTACTCGGGCGGACAGCTTCAGGTATATGGCGGAACCTCGGCGGGCACGCCCGCGTTCGCCGGGATCACGTCGCTGCTCAATCACTATTTGGTATCGACCGGCGCCCAATCCGCACCTGGAGTTGCCAACATAAATCCACGCCTGTATGCGCTCGCGCAAGCGGGGACCGGGGCGTTCCACGACGTTACCACGGGCGACAACACTGTCAGCGCGACGTG
>JAOAPT010001010.1 GCA_025463045.1 Candidatus Solibacter sp. | reverse complement strand
CAACGAGGCGTCTTTCATTCTCGACACCGAGCGACTGCTATGGCGCGCCGCCGTCTGATATTCTCGGACGTATGGCAGAGCGTCAGATGAGCGACGTGGGCGGCACGCCCGGCGGGCTGGGCCACTTCCTGATCGGCTTCGCCATGGCTTGCATCGGCGGATACCTGCTTTCCAACCAGGTGATGGTGGTCGGCTCGTACTGGAGTTTCTACGGCGGGAACACCTTCGGCATCACGCTGCTGCCGCTGCTGCTCGGCATCGCGATGTTGTTCTGGAACGGCCGCAGCATCTTAGGCTGGCTGCTGACCATCGCCGGGGGACTCTTCATCCTGGGCGGCGTTATCGCCAATATGCACATCTACTTTCAACCCGCGACGCTGTTCCAGACGCTCGTCATGCTGATCCTCCTGGTCGGCGGCATCGCCCTCGTCGCACGCTCCCTGCGAGCACACTAAGGTATATGGCGGCCATGGTAGAATAAAGGTGGATTTCTACCATGGCCCTCAATATCAAGAACCCGGACGTCGAGAGTCTGGCCAATGAAGTAGCCGCATTGGCGCATGAGACCAAGACCGAGGCGATCCGGCGGGCACTTCTGGAGCGTCGCGCCCGCCTTCGTGCAGGCTCGGGCAGACCAGACGTGCGCAAGAATTTGCGGCAGTATCTGGAGCAGAACGTGTGGCCCTTGGTGCCCCCCGCCGAACGAGGCCGGGTGCTGACTCGCAAGGAGGAAGACGAAATTCTGGGCTACGGTCCGGAAGGCTACTAGCAATGGTCCTTGATAGCTCGGCTATTATCGCAATCCTCTTGTGCGAACCGAGCCATGAGCGCCTAATTGATCGTAGCGAAGCCGCCGACATCGTGGTAGTGGGAATGCCTACTCTGCTTGAGACTGCGATGGTCCTGACCGCGCGCCTCGGACAGGACGCACGTCCGATGATTTACGCCTTTCTCCGCCGCCTGAACGCGGAACTCGTCCCGTTTAATGACCAGCACGTCGATGTAGCCGTGACTGCGTTTATCCGCTTTGGGCGAGGAAGACACCCGGCTGCTCTGAACTTTGGCGATTGTATGTCGTATGCGGTCGCATCAGTGGCTGGTATGCCCTTGTTATTCACTGGCGACGATTTCACCCGTACCGATATCAGCGCAGCCTAGCCCGGCACTCCATGACGTCTGAGCATCTCCACCGAGCGCGGAATGCCGTTGCTCTCCGCCGACCGTGCGTGCCGCCAGGCTGCCTTGTAGTCCTCGCGGATCACGTACATCTCCGCCAGTGACGCGTGCGCCTCGGCGAAATTCGCGTCCAGCCGCACCGCCTCCAACAGCAGGCCGAGCGCTTCCTCCTGCTTGAACGCCACGCGGTACAACTGCGCCAGATGGTAGTACGGCTTGGCATTCGCCGGCTCGCGCAAAATCCACGCACGCTGCTCGTCGATCGCCGCCTGCGTCTCGCGATCGAGCGCGAACTCGACAATCTCTTTACGCCAGAAGCTCACGTTTTCGATGCTACCAGAATCAGGCGCACATCCATCACGTTGGTGTTCGTCGGACCCGTCATCACCAGATCCCCGAGCGGCTCGAAATAGCGGTACGAATCGTTGCGCTCCAGATATTGCCGCGCATCGGGCCTGCGCGCAAGCGTCTTCCCATCGGCGATCGCGCCCGCCGCGTCCGTCGGGCCATCCGTGCCGTCGGTCCCCGCGCTGAACACGACCACCCCATCGACGCCCGCGATCTCGATCGCCGCCGCCAACACGAATTCCTGATTTCTCCCGCCGAGTCCGGCGCCGCGGATTGTCACCGTCGTCTCGCCGCCCGTGATGATGCACGCTGGCGGACGCACGGGCCGTCCCGTGCGCGCGATCTCGCGCCCGATCGCGGCATGCATCCGTGCGACCTCGCGCGTCTCTCCTTCGATTTCGCTCGAGAGCACGAGCGTCCGGTACCCCAGGCCTTTCGCCGCCCGCGCCGCCGCGTCGAGCGCCAGACGATTGCTGCCGACCACCGTATTCCGCACCCGCGCAAAGAGCGGGTCATCGGGCTTCGGCGTCTCCGCGGTATCTCCACGCATACCACGCTCAATCCGCTCGCGCACCGGCACCGGCACGCGCTCTGTAATCCCGAACTTCTCGAAGATCCCGAAGGCCGTCGTGAAGGTCGACGCGTCTGGCGCCGTCGGGCCCGAACCGATCACGTCGAGATCGTCGCCGATCACATCCGACAGCAGCAGCGCCTCCACCGTGGCGGGAGCGGCCAACCGCGCGAGTTGCCCGCCCTTGATCGCCGAGATGTGCTTGCGGACGGCGTTGATCTCGTGGATCGTCGCGCCCGACGCCAACAGCAATCTCGTCGTGGCCTGTTTCTCTTCGAGCGTGATTCCGGCGGCCGGAAACGGCAGCAGCGCCGACGCGCCGCCCGAGATGAGGCAGACCACAAGGTCTTCTCGTCCCGCCGATTCGGCGAGTTGCGCGATGCGTTCCGCGCCCGTTGCGCCGCGCTCGTCGGGCACTGGATGGCCGCACTCGTTCAACTCGATGCGCCGCAACTTCGCGAGGTGGCCGTCCTTCACATTGATCAGGCCCGCCGTAATCCGTTTGCCGAGCACGCGCTCGGCGGCGCGCGCCATCGACGCTCCGGCCTTCCCCGCCCCAATGACGTAGATATTGCGATAGCACGAAAAATCCCGCCGCGCGAGGTGGCGCTCCACGGCGCCCGCCGGGTCGGCCGCCGCCAGCGCCGCGCGGAAGATGGCCTTCGCGTCGTGGCGAAGAGTCCTTGTCGTGCTCATTTGAATGTCGGATGATTGAGGATCGCGCCCACCGTCACTTCCGGATCGTCGCTCTCGATCGACACGTGGACGTCGGCCAGGCAGTAGTCGACACGGCGCGACTCATAGAGCGCTGCGAAGACCTGCGGATCGCGCGCCAGCGGACGGTGCGATGCTAGCGCGACGCGCCGCTGCACGAGTTCGAACGGGCAATCCAGCCAGACCGTGATGCCGTTGTTCTCCAGCAACTGGCGATTCGCAGGCTGCGCGAAAGCGCCGCCGCCAAGCGCGAGAACCGCGGGACGGCCGCGCTCGATCCAAGCGACATGCTGGCGAATGATCTCGGATTCAATGCGCCGGAACTCGGCCTCGCCGCGCTCTTCGAAGATCGCCGCAATTGCGGTCTTCTGGGCCTGCTCGATCTCGACGTCGCTATCGAAAAAACTCCAGCCCAATCGATGGGCCAGGTACCGTCCGACCGTGCTCTTGCCGGCCCCCATGAAGCCGACCACATAGATTCCAGGCGTGCGCTTCAGTTTGAGAATCATGCCGTTCCGTTGATTTGCGCCATGCGCGATTCCACCAGCGCGGGAAACAGCCGCATCGCCGCAACCAGCAGCCACCCCGATCGCGGCGTGACCACCGTGCGCGCATCGCGTTCCACACCGCGCCGGATCGCCTCCGCGCACTCCTCCGCCGTGATCGCGAACTTCCGCGCGTTGGCCACCGCGCCCGGCGTCTGTCCCGCGCGCACGTTCTTCTGAAAGCCCGTCTTCACATACCCCGGACAGACGATCATGGTGCGGATGCCGTCGCGCCTCAGTTCCATGCGCTGACCCTCGGTGAGCGCGCCCAGCGCAAACTTGGTGACGCTGTAAAGGGTCATCCACGGCAGCACCACCTTGCCGCCGATCGAGCCGACGTTGACGATCATGCCGCTCTTCCGCGCGCGCATGTGCGGCGCCACCAGTTGCGTCATCCCGAGCGGCGCGAAAAAATTCAGCTCCATCAGGTAGCGGGCCTCCGCCATCGGCATTTCCCACGTCGGCTGGTAGATGCCGACGCCCGCATTGTTGATCAGAATATCGATCGCACCGTAGCGTTCGAGGGTGCGCTCCACGACTCGCCGGCGGGTCGCTTCGTCGGTGATATCACCGGCCGTGACCAGCGCGTCGTCGCCGCCCGCGCGACGCAATCCTTCTTCCGAACGCGCGGTCAGGGAGAGCTTCGCGCCGCTCGCCGCGAACTCTTTCGCACACGCCGCGCCGATCCCTTCCGAGGCTCCGGTGATGAGAACGATTTTGCCTTCGATGCGCATGAATTAGCACGCGCGCCTCCGCCCTGGGGCGCGCAGAAACGTCATAATAGTACCATGTCTAAGCGGTTTATCCCGCTCTTCCCGCTGCAACTCGTGGTCTTCCCGCGGACCCGCGTGCCGTTGCACATTTTCGAGGAGCGCTACAAGGAAATGGTGGGAATTGCGATCCGCGACAACTCGGAATTTGGCATCGTCCTCGCCAAGGAAGAAGGGATCGTCAACGCCGGATGCACCGTGCTGGTCGACAAGGTTCTCGAGATGTATCCCGACGGGCGAATGGACATTATGACCCGCGGCGAGCGCCGCTTCGAGATCGTCCGCCTGAGCGAGGAGAAGGATTATCTGCAGGCCGAAGTCGAGTACTTCGACGACGACGATCTGGCGCCGGTACCCGACGAACTTCGCCTGAAGGCCGTCTCGAATTTCCGCGTGCTCAAGGGACTGGACGCGGCGCACGGCCATGGCGAGCCGAACCTGGAAGATCTGCAGCTCAGCTTTCAACTGGCGCAAGCCATTCCCGATCCGGACTTCCTCAACCTGCTGCTGCGCGAGCGTTCCGAGGCCGCGCGCCTTGAACATTTTAATCAGTACCTGGCCGATTACCTGCCGCGACAGAAATCGATCGAGCGCATGCGAGTTCTCGCACCCACCAACGGCCACGGACCTAAGCCCGCGGGGTTTAACGGATGACGCTGCCGGTAGCCGAGACGTCACGGCTGCGCAGTTCGGTTTCCTTCGCGGCGTCCGCGTGTGTGCACACCTGGGTGCTCGCGTGGGTGATACTCACCGGCATCACGCGCCCGGAACGCCCTAAATCGATCTACGATCAGGAGATCCGGCCCAGCGAGAAGAAGATCGTTTGGTACAGCCTGCGGGACAAGCTGCCCGAGATCTCGCCGGCCGATGCCGCGGCCGACGCCCGCCCGCTGCGCGCCCGTCAAAAGGCGCCGCAGACGATGGTATCGGGAAAGGTGGACGATCCGAATCCCGGGCAGTTGATCTGGACGCCTGCGCCCGATGTGGCCGTGCCTAAACCCGTGCCGCTTCCCAACGTGATCGCCGTCGCGCCGCCGCCGAAATTGGTGCGGCCCTTCATCGCGCCGCCCGATCAGCCGCCGCCGGCCCGCCCCGCGCCCGTGTTGCCCGACGCTCCGAAGGTCGCCGCGGCAAGTGCTCCGACCATCGCGCTGCCGGTTCCGGGCGCTGGAGCGAAGCCGCAGCCGCGCGCCTTCACGCCGCCGCCCAACACGCGCCTGCAACGCCAGGCGGCGATCCAACTTCCCGAAGCGCCGACTGTGGCCACAGTGGTCGAGCCGAATGCACTGCCCTTCTCGGGCGCAGGACCGAAACCCAATCCGAGAGCCTTCGTGCCTCCGCAATCCGCCGCGCCGCGTGCCGGCGCGCAGGTCGCGTTGCCCGCGATCCCCGAAGTAGCTGCGAATGGAACTGCGCCTTCCGCCGGACTCGGCAAAGTACCGCGCGCGTTTCTGCCGCCGCCGAGCCGTCCAGCACCCAACGGGCAAGCGCCGGGAATCTCGACGGAGGCGCCCGGGACCTCTTCCGTTCCGAGCGAAGCGACG
>JAOAPT010001000.1 GCA_025463045.1 Candidatus Solibacter sp. | reverse complement strand
GTGGCATACGTGGCGCCCCCGGTGAAGCCGGTATCAGCGCTCCACACGTTGCCCGTGGAGGGATCGGTGAACGGTCCGCCGCCGACATCCACCCGAATCGGCGTGAAGCCGGTGGTTGGCGACAAGGGTCACCGTGCCGTTGAAGGCGCTGAGCGGTGTGACCGTCACGGTATACGTTGCCGACTGGCCGGGAATTACGGCCGACGAGGATGGGCTCACCGCAATCGCGAAGTCGGCAGTGGTTGGCGCGACAGTAATGGTCCGGGTCGGCGGGCTGGGGTCGGAATTGCCGCTCGAATCAATGACCGTCAGCGAGGCCACATAGGTTCCCGGCGTAGTAAATTTGACGTTACCAGGGTTCTGTAGTGCCGAGGTGGTCGGAGTTCCGCTGGGGAATACCCACGAATACTTCGCCGCAGTGGAGGTGGTTCCAAACGAGACGGATCCACCGGCTGTGATGGTGGTGTCGGACGATGGGGACGTAATCGTTCCACGCGGAGGCGCCGCCGTGTTTGGCAAAAGCTGGATGAATTTCGCAACCGACGGCACGCCGGAACTGTCGAGCAGAAACAGCATATAGTAGCCGGGTGGGGCGATATTGCCGTTTGGCGGAGTCGTGAGCGCGAGTGTGCCGGATCCGTTGCATGACGGCTGCGGTGTGGGGCCGCATAGGCCGATTAACCGCTGGTCCATGTCGAAGGCGTGTGTATCGGACCCGGGACGCACGAGCACCGCCGAACTAATCGCCGACGCGCTTGTGAACGTGACCGAGAACGGCGAGTTATAGCCGATCACGGTTGCCGAAAGCCCGGTAATGCTCGGCCGATTCGTAATCAGGCGATCGTTCGCGTCGAACAGGTACGGCGGCGAATAGATCTCGATCGTAGGCGCGTAGCTCCCTCGCTTGCCCGGGTTGCTGCCCATGCTCATGACGGTCGCATCCGGAAGGAGCAGCGCAGTCGAATGGTACAACCGCGAGTATGAGGCGGTACCCGCGGAGCTGAAGGTTCGAGTGACCGGGTCGTATAGATCGGCACCCTTACCCGGCGAATCGGGACTTTCGTTATTCACGGAGCCACCCTCCGCCAGTACTTTGCCGTTGGGCAGCATGACCGCATTCATCTGGATGCGGGCCGTAGACATATTGGGGCCCGGCGCCCAAGCCGGCGATCCCGCCGAGAGGTCGATGATTTCCGTAGTGGCCGTCGCCGCCGGATCGCCTCCGCCAAAATTCATAACCTTGGGCGTATAGTTGGGCGGCAGCAGCGGTAGAAGGACGGCAGAGCCATACGTCCGATCCCTAGTGGTTGCTACCGACTGCGCCCACGTCCTACTTCCGGGACTAAAGATCCACGCACTATTCGGCGTGGGGCCCGTCCCCTGGCCGGTGTAGAACACGTTGCCATTGGGAAGCAGGAACATTCGCGGATAGAGGGGAGGTGAGAAGGGCGCTGTTGTAGGGCTGGTCCAGCCTGCTCCGGCGATCTTCAGATCGTAGATCTCGACTGTATTGTTCGTCCCGCCATTATTGCTGAGCCCGGAAAACGCCATAATTCGTCCGTCGCCGAGCGCGGTGGCGGTCCCGTACCAGCGCCCGTCCGCCATGCTCTGCGATTGCAGGGCACGTTTGGTCACGGGATCGAAGATGGAAGCACGGCTGTCACCTGTGAATCCGTAACTGGAACTGCCGCCGATTATCAGGCCCCGGCCATCGGGCAGATGGGCGGTGCCGCTGCAGAAGACATCGTAGGTCATCTGCTGAACGGTGATGCTGCTCTGAGTGGTGCCCGTCGGATCCCAAAGGGCGTCGCGATAGCTCTCCGCGCCCGCTGAATTATTGGACGCGTCATTTTCGGAGCCGGAGACAATCAAAATCTGACCAGTGTTGAGCAGGGTTGCGGAGATGGGATTGATCGGCATCAGGTACGGCAGCGTTCTCCACGTCCCTTGAACATGCGGCACATTGGTCGGACACTGCTGTGCTATGCCGGAGGGAATGGTAGCGTAGCCCAGGAGTACAAGTGCCGTTACCAAACGCGCGAATCGAGGCGGCACGCGCCTCCGAGAGCTAGCATTAAGGAAAATACTGGGGGGTGCGATCTGAACATCGTAAGCCATAGCTCCATCTCCGAAACCTTTCGGTTCGTACTACACGAAGCTGGGCCACTGAACTTCAGTGTGCACGGGTTATGAGCGTGGGAATTTCCAACGTACGCCGATTGCTGAATTTTACGATACCCGCGTAGGCGTGGCGGTTTACCTGAAGAGCAGGAACAAACTGAGACGAGCGTGAGTCCACTTGGAGGCCAGCAGGGCTGATTATACGCGAGCCGGTGCATTTTTGAACCCCCAAATGAGGGCGAAAATGGAGGCCAGCAATTGAACTGTCCCGTTCCGAACGAAACTATTCCAGCGCGTACGTTGTTCCGCATTCACCCGGACCAGATTCGTCATGCGCCGGTTATATCGGCTGCCCAAGCGGGATCTTCGCGTTGCTCTGACGGGGGAACGCAGGCCGGTCGCGGTGCCGCCGGCAATGTCTCCCAGTTCGCCCCGCTTCTCGCCTGACGTCCGATGGATGTGAATGGATCCGCCGAGTCGCAGCGCGCCATACGCGAATCTCCGCCAATGGGGGTGTGCCGCCGGATGGACGGCTGACTGCGGTCGAAGAAAGGCGAATGGGGCGTTGAAGAGATCGTAGTCCGCCATCTCAGAGCGCTATCTGCTTTATCAGAGCGGAGTCTATCGGCGTCGGTTTGGTGGAGATGTATCGCCGAGCGAAAGAGTCCATGTCACCGAAGGCTTTCAGTACGGCATCGTGATCCGGTCCCGCGCCAACAAAACAGAAGCAGTGCTGCTCTCCAGGGTAGGTCATCACCTCCAGGCTCTTGCCCGCTGCGCGCAACTCCGGAAGGAGCACTCGGGCATTGAATCGATTGATCGGAGGTTCAGGTCGATCCTCATTCCCTTGAAGTACCAGGATCGGGCATCGGATCCGGGAGATCTTCGTCTTCAGCATTCGTTGATACTCGGGTGTGTAATACTGCTTCGGATCGTCCATGATCGGACGCGCATCGCCGGGCGTGAAACGTTCGCCCCGCTTCGGAGACTTCGCATTGAGAATTCCCGCCATCAAAAGGCTCGCCGGCTCTTCTGCAACGATGCAAGCAACGTCCGCAGCCGCGGCAACCTCCAACGCCAAGTCCCCTCCTCCGCTGCAGCCGTAGACAACCACACTGCTGGGATCGACGTATGAGAGACCTTTAACGTATTCCACCGCAGCCAGGGAATCTTCCCGCGATACCGGTGACTGCGGGTCCACATCGCGACTGCGGTACGTCGGAACGGCGACGACGTAACCCGCGGCCAGGAACCGCGAGGCGTTTACTCCGCGAGCATAGCTCGCGAGCAACTCTGTCCGCTGGGTAATCAAGCCCCCGTGAAGCCACACGATGGCCGGGAATCGTCCGGACCCGGGCGGCTTGCGCAGGAAGCCGTGGCCGCGAAATCCATCCGTGGCGACCGGCGCGATCACCGACAAGGGGCAAGCCTCCTCAGAAACGAATGGCTTCGACACCGCCTTCTGCCCATGTAGCGAGTTGGCAAAAGCCAGCGAAATAAAGTACCGCCGGTGCATAGGTGCAAGTCTAATCAGTCCTGACATCTCTCTCCTCCGTGGGCAATTGTGACGAACCAAAGCGACTTCCGTCTAACAGCAATAGTAACGGATTCAGAGAGTAATGCCTTGCAAACTGCTACCCGGGGCGATATCGTGATGGCCGATATCTATCACACCTCATTATCTATTTGACGAACGTCACACCTTAGGTGGAGACTAGAGCGAACCGGCATTCTGGAGGAATACCCGATGCGGATCTGCGCAAGAATACTGATCGTAGCGGTGATGGCGGCCAACACGCTCCTCGCGGAAACATGGAGCGGAATCCTGGTCGACTCCATGTGCCACGCCAAAGATGTTCAGGGACACACGAGGGCTTGCGCGATGTCGGACCGGTGCGCAGGGAGCGGCTTTGGCCTGGTGCTGAGAGACGATCAGTTCCTTAAGTTCGACGATGCGAGCAACAAGAAGGCATTGGCGGCGTTGAAAGCGTCGACAATGGAAGAGATCCTCAAGGCGAAGGTAACGGGCACCCGCAAGGGCGATATCATCACCGTAGACTCCATCGAACTGCAATAGGTGGTGGCCATGAAGACACGCAGAGCGTTTCTCAGCACACTAGCCGTCGGCGCGGGGGTTCATCGCGGGCGAGGGGCGACGCAATTTGTCCGTTCCGTTCGCGGAGGGTTGTGGTTGAGTCCGGCAACGTGGGAGGGCGAACGGATTCCCACCGCCGGTGACAAGGTACAGATCGCAGCAGGACACCGCGTAGTGT
>JAOAPT010000933.1 GCA_025463045.1 Candidatus Solibacter sp. | reverse complement strand
GGGAGCGCTGCTCGCCCAGCAACCGGACCGCTTCGTGGCAGTCCCGCCGCGAATGCAGGAGTTTGTCGATAAGGGCGAGGCTGCCGGCATCGTGACCCTGATCGCCACAAAAGATCGCATTATCCATCTCAGCGCCGTTGGCAAAAGCGACCTGTCCAAGAGTCGCAAGATGCGGACCGACGACATCTTCTGGATTGAGTCGATGAGCAAGCCGATCACGGCAGTCTGCATCGCGATCCTCGCCGACGAAGGAAAACTCAGCCTTCGACGATGCGCTCGCCAGGCACGTCCCGGAGTTCGCCGGCCTTAAGCCGCGGGTTTGACGGACTTGGAGGCGACGTCCGCGAATAGTTTGGCGAGATCGATCTCCAGAATCTGGCGCGGGCTATTAGCGGCAGCGCCCCTGCCGCCGCCCGCCAGCACGTAAAACCTCATGGCATTATTGCTCGCGCACAGCATGCTCGGGAAGCCGGTCTCGGTCACCTGCACGATCAGCCCTGTCTCTTCCTTCACCGCGAATGGCTGCGAGCCCGTCTCGCGGACTCCCGGAAAATCAGCCATTTCCCATCGGACGTCCACTGGCGATGCGTTTGATAGATCTTCGATTGATGGTACGTATCAGTGCTGGTCAGAAAGGTGAGCGGCAGACCCGTGATGGGTTCTGGCACGACCTTTTTCTGCGACGGCAGTTAGTAACATGACGATAGCTCTGCAGTACATACAAGAGTCCGATCTTGATGATGGCAGACTCGCCGCGCGGGCGTCAGCCAATCACAGCGAGATCGGGAATCCGATTCTGCCGCGCAATCTCCCCCAGATAGTGCGCGCTCGGCTTTACGGTACGCTCCTGAGTCTCGCGATTGACGGCGATCAAGCCGAATTTCGGCCGGTATCCGTAGATCCACTCGAAGTTATCCAGCAGAGACCAGTGGATGTAGCCGCGCACGTCGATCCCGTCGGCCAGGCAGCGCGTGACCCCTCCGAGCGACTGGCGTATGAAGTCGATGCGCCGGCTGTCGTCGTCGGTGGCGACTCCGCTTTCGGTGATGTAGATCGGCACGCGCACGCGGGCAGCCGCATATCGCAGGGAGACTTCGAGCGCGTCGGGCCAGTACTCGTATCCCATCTGGGTGAGTTCGACGCCGGGCTCCGGGCCGAGGTCTCCCTTCTTGCCGACCCGGCAGCGTGTGTACGTCTGGATTCCCAGAAAATCGCTGCGCGACGCGGCCGCGAGCCACGGTTCGTAAACCTCCGCGCACTTCTTATCGCGCTTGCTATTCTGCCCGACCGCCTGCTCGTCTTGCAGCGTGATATTCACGCCGACCGGATAGTCGCCCGGTCCCGATTTGAGCGCCTCCATCGCGCGGTGATGCGCCGCGATCATGTGGTTCTGCAGTTTGTCGCCGTCGCCGAGGAAGAAGCAGCCGAACTGACCCGCGCCAATCGCGCGCGAGGCCTGCCGTCCCATGCGCAACACCGTTGTGAACGGAATATCGACGTTCGAAATCCAGCGCAGCAGCATCGGCAGGTTCGGTTCGTTGAATGTCGATGCGGAGGTAATCAGGTCGCCGAGGTGTCGCGTGGAACGTTCGCAATAGCGGACGAAGAGATCGCCCGCGTTGCGCTTTTCCCAGCCGCCCATGCCCGCAAACCAGCGCGGCGAACTGAAATGGTAGAAGGTGACCATGGGCGTCACGCCGTTCTCGTGACAGGCAGCGAGCACGCGGCGGTAATGGTCCAGCGCGGAGACGGAGAAGCGGCCCTGCTCCGGCTCGATCCGAGCCCACTCGATGGAGAAGCGGTAGGTGTTAAGCCCGAGGCTCGCGAGCAGGCGAATATCGTCCGCGAAGCGGTGATAGTGATCGCAGGCGTCGAGCGATGGTTCCTCGAACAAAGTAGGATTGCAATGTTCCAGCACCCACAGGTCGCTGTTTACGTTGTTGCCTTCTACCTGGTGCGCGGCCGTAGCGGCGCCCCAAAGAAAGCCGGGAGGGAATGATGTCATCAGGCAGGACTCTTACTGTTATTGAACCACGGAGCAGGCGCTTTCGCTTGACTGGCACGAGTGCGAGATACAGTACAATTCCGAACGCGATTCACTTGCGCTTTGGTAAAGCCCGAATGGGTACATGACTTCTTCCGCGTTCAAGGACTACTGCGCCTCAAACGCTTCGAGCGCCTCGAGCACTTTGCGCACTACCAAGGCCTGTTGCCGCTTTTTCTCGACCTGTCTCACCAGTCGATCGTTCACCTCTGGTGCGAATCCCGGCCCCACCGCCCAAACGATATTCGCCGCCTCCTCGAGCGCAACTACGGCCGACCACAGGGCCTTTTCCTGTGCCTCGGAATGCGCGGCGAGAAGCGCCTTGGCACTATAGCGATGACCGACCAGACATCCATAGTCCCGAAGGGCGTCATCGTGCACCGTTTCCGATAACGGCCCGCGGCAATCGGGACAAGTCGCTTCAATGAGCTTCTTCGTTTCCATCAACGGGCATCCTTTCGTAAGCTCGCCCTGGCTCTCGACTCAACGCACCGAGGAGCGGCCCGAGCTGAGGTGCGCCAACTACGTAATCTACCGCGACATGCTCCAGAGCGGCACATGGCATGTCCGGGAATTCGGCGTCCCGCGGGTCCTGCACCACCGCCAAACCGCCGTGTCTTTTGATCCACCACAGTCCCGTCGCGCCGTCATCCATCACGCCGGAGAGGACCGCGCCAATCACCCTCTCGCCATAATTGATCGCAGCCGATCGAAACGTAACATTGATCGCCGGACGGTGGCGATTCTCCTTGGGTCCCCGCCATAGTTCAATGTGACCCGCTTCGATCAGCAGATGCTGGTCTGGCGGTGCGATGTAAATTTCTCCGGGTACGATCGGCTGGCCGGAGACCGGGTGCAGCGCGCGCAGACGGCCCCTGTGACTAATGATTGCGGGAAGTTCCGATCGACGGCCCGCCGGTACGTGAACGGTAACAAAGACGGACGCCTGCAGATCGGCGGGAAGCGCGGCGCTAATCTGTTCCAACACCGGGATACCACCCGCCGACGCACCGATCACGATGATGTCGCGTTTCAAGTTACCCTCTGTCCGTACCTGCGGCCACTATGCAGGAGTGTAACAGCGACTTCCCCAATGTAGAGCGGCGTCGGGCGCGCTGACGTACACTACCTGGCGACGTTTCGCCCGAAAGTGCTTAACCGCACCAGCGCTATTGCACTGTCATCGCGATCAGTTCCGCCGGGACGCCCGGAGCGCCAATCGCCATCACCAGGTACTGCACGCCATCCACCATATACGTCATCGGCACTCCAGTGACGTTCGCCGGGAGCTTCATCTCGTGCACGATCTTTCCCGTTCGCTTGTCGAGCGCGCGGAACATCGGGCCGCCCGCACCCGGCGGCATCGCGTACATGCCTCCGCCATCCGCCGTGAACAGCAGCGACTTGGTGACCAGAATCGGAGCGTGCTCCGGATTGCCCGTCCTGCCGAGATCGATTCCCTTCAGCGCGGGATGCCGCTTCACATCCTCGGGCGTGCTGCCGTTTGGCGTCATCCACACGTGCGCCCCGGTGTTGAGATCGATCGCGGTGATCCGCCCCCATGGCGGTTTCGCCAGCGGCAATCCCCGGGGCCCGATGTTCGCCGCCGCGTAGTGTCCGAGGTAATCCATATCGGTGCGCCCCTTGTCGCGCGCTAGCGCTACGGGCACCGCGAATGTCACCGACGAGACATACAGAATGCCGGTCTCCGGATCCGCCGCGCCGCCTTGCCAGTTCGCTCCGCCGGTCGGCGAAGGCAGCGTGATCGTCCCTTTCTTACCGCCCGCTCCGGCCACCGAGGGCGGCGTAAATATCGGACCGAGACGGTATTGCGCCGCTATCTTCAGTGCCTCCGCTTTCAGCTCCGGAGTGAAATCGATCAGGTCGTCCTCCGTGAAGCCCTGCCTGTCGAACGCCGCCGGCTTGCTCGGGAACGGCTGCGTCGGCGAGGTGCGTTCGCCCGGCACGTCGGTCTGCGGCACGGCGCGCTCTTCGATCGGCCACACCGGCTTGCCGGTCACGCGATCGAACACGTAAACCCAGCCCTGCTTGGTGATCTGCGCCACCGCTTTGATCCGGCGCCCCTGCACGGTGATCTCGAGCAGCGTCGGCGACGTCGGCGGATCCCAATCCCACACGCCGTGATGCACCAGTTGGAAGTGCCACACGCGGCGCCCCGTCTTCGCATCCAGGCACACCAGGCTTTCGCCGAACAGGTTGTCGCCCGGACGGTGCCCGCCATAGAAATCGCCGGTCGGCGTCTCCACCGGTACGTAGACGTACCCGAGCTCTGGATCTGCGCTCAGCGGCCCCCACGCACCCGTGTTGCCGGTGTACTTCCACGACTCCTTCTCCCACGTCTCGCTGCCGAAATCGCCGGGCTGCGCGATCGTGTGGAACGTCCACAGACGCTTGCCGCTGTGCACATCGTAGCCGCGGATGTAACCCGGGACGTTCGTCTTCGATCGTGGTGCGATCCCCGCCTGCAGCGCCGCGCCCACCACCACTACGTCGCCCACCACAATCGCCGGCGACGACGCTCCGATCTCGCCGGGCTTGACCTCGCGATCGAGTCCCTCCCACAAATCGACCACGCCTTCCTTCCCGAAGCCCGGCGTCGGCCGGCCGGTCCGCGCGTCAAGCGCGATCAACTGGTACCCCGGCGAGATCAGCAGAATTCGCTCTTCGCGTCCATCGCTCCAATACGCAAGCCCGCGATTATTCCGCCGCGCCGGCGTCGCGCCGCGCGCGCCTTCATCCAGCCGGTACATCCACAACGTCTCGCCCGTCGCCGCGTCGAGCGCCACCGCATCGCGCCGTGTTCCCGCGGTGAGGAACAAACGTCCGCCCACCATCAGCGGCGTCACCTCCCAATTGAACTCGGGCTGGCGTCCGAAATTCTGCGCCTTCCATGACCACGCGATGTGCAGCTTATTCGCGTTCGACGCATTGATCTGCTCCAGCGGCGAATACTTCGTGTGCGCCGCATCGCCTCCGTAGTATCGCCACTCCGAGGTACGCGCGCTGGATGCCGGCACTGTCGCTCCGCCGAAATCGCGCGTCCCCGCGTGGAAGCGATTCGCGGAGAGAACGTACGCCGTGATATCCGCATACTGCCGCGCACTCAGGCCCGCGGGATTATCGGTGGGCATCGTGCGCCGCGTGCGCTCCATCAGGTCCTCCGCACGCTTGCCTGTCCACTGCGCCAGGAACGCCGCGCCCGCAAGCGGCGGCGTGCTCTCCCCGCCTGCGAGTTCCGGCCCGTGACACTGCGCGCAGCTTTCCCGATATGCCGCGCGCCCACGCTCCGCTTGCGCCGCCGTGAATGCATCGTCCCAGGCCGGACGCCTTTGAGCGGCGGCCGTCATCGCCAAAAGGAACCCCACCTTGATTGCTCGGATCATTTGGTCTCACCACTCTACCGCTGTTCGGCCGCGATGACATAATCGTTCAATGCTCTGGCGTCTGCTCCTGCTACTCTACGCGCAGGACCCTACTTACTTGATCGTGCCCGGCGTCCGCATCGGCCCGATCACGCGCACGAGTACCGAGCGTTCGCTACTCGCGGCGTTTGGCAAGGATGCGCTCAAGCAGCCTGTCGACACCGGCCAGGGCATGATGGAGCCTGGCCTCGTGCTCTATCCCGACGATCCGGCGCGCCGCCTGGAAATCGTCTGGACCGATGAGACGCCCGCCCACCCCGCGACCATCTTCATCTGCCCCGGAGCCATTGAGGTCGCATGCCGCTGGCGGACTGCCACGGGAGTTGGATTCGGGACTACCTTGAAAGATCTGGAGCGGCGCAATGGCAAACCATTCGAGATGGTGATCTGGGGCTCCGATGTCGGAGGCAACGTCACGTCCTTTAGAGGTGGAACGCTGGAACGCGAGCTCCAGAGTCGCGCCCTCTTCCTCACGCTCGATCCCGCGTTGGACAAGGAGGGCGGATACGTGCCGAAGCTCAGCGATCAGGAAAAACTCGCGGTTCAGGGCGAGAAGTTCGTTCTCTCCAGCGACCCCGTCCTGCAAAAGCTCAATCCCCACGTCGACGGCATGCGCCTGCAGTTCGCTCGATAGCTACTGAATCTTCAATTTCAGAATCGTGAGCGAGTGCTTCGGAAACAGATACGTAAACCCGTTGTCCGAAATCGCCAGAGCCGTCGTCCGCACAGCGGGCTTCACCTTCTCGCTCCCGAAATCGTTCACCGCCTTCAAGTCGGGACTGTTCATCTCCCACACTCCCGCCTCGCGGCCGATCGTTCCCGCCACATTGTCCACCCGCGCTGAAATATCCAGCTTCTCGCTGCGATTCAGCACGTTGACATACACCGCCTTCTCCCCCGCATTGTAAGTGGACGACACATCCAGATACCCGAGTGGCGAACGATTTCCCGTCCGATAGCTCGGCCCTGTAACCTGCGCGTCCAACGACGAGTTACCGCGCTGCTTCCCATACTCCCGCAGCGGGAAGTAAATCGTCTGCAGATACATCCCCTGCTTGTTGGTGAAAATCGGCGCGATCACGTTTACCAACTGAGCCAGGTTGGCCATTTTCACGATGTTCGCGTGGCGAATGAACGAGTTCAAGAACATCCCCGTCGCCAGCGCATCCTCGAAGTTGTAATGCTCCTCCAATCCCGTCTTGGCGATCTCGAACTCCGTCGTCCCCGATCGCGCGCGATACCAGGTGTTCCATTCGTCGAACGCGATGTAAATCGGATGCGGTCTCGTCTGATCGTTGCGCGCCGCGCGAATCTGCCCCTCGACGATCGCGATCCGATCGTCCAGATCCTGAGATACCGCCAGATACTTTTCTAAGTTACTGTCCGGATTCCCAATGTAAGTGTGCAGCGAGATATAGTTGATCTCGTCTTTCAGGTGACTCAGTACCGTGCGATTCCAGCCGATCCAATCCGCGCTCGGTCGGAAATTCGAACTCCCGCTGGCGATCAATTGGATCGAATCGTCCTGCCGCCGCATCGCCACTGCCGCCTGCAGCGCGAACTTCGCGTAGTCTTCGGCGCTCTTATGCCCGAGCTGCCACGGCCCGTCGATCTCGTTCCCAAGCCCCCACACCTTGACGTTCCACGGCTTCTCGCGCCCGTTCTTCCGCCGCTGGTTCGCCCAGTAAGTCGGCCGAGTCTCGTTGCAATATTCCACCCACTGGCGCGCGCTGTCCACGCTCCCCAACCCCCCGTTGATGCACAGGTAAGGCTCGCTGCCCACCCGCTCGCAGTAGCGCAGAAACTCGTCCGTGCCGAAACGATTGCTCTCTAGCGCACCCCACGCGTGGTCCGGTCGCGCCGGACGCTGATCGCGTGGCCCCACACCGTCCATCCAGTTGTAGCCCGATGCGAAGTTCCCGCCCGGCCAGCGCAAGATCGAGACGCCCAGAGGCTTCACCGCTTCCAGCACGTCCTTGCGATACCCTTCGGCATCCGACAGCGGACTGCCTTCCTCGAAGATCCCGCCATAAATGCATCGGCCCAGATGCTCGGCAAAATTGCCGAAAAGATGAGCATGCACTTCCCCGATCACGCGGTTCGTATCGATTCGGATTCTCGCCTGCGGCGGTTGCGCCGGCAACATCGCAACGAGCAGCGGAAGAAGGAGGGCCGGCAACATGGCGCGGTTCTGTAAACGCATACAAAGATGCTAGGTCCCGTCCCACATCTTGTCAACCGGCTCAGGGTCGTGCGCAGCCTTGCATCCCGCGCGCGCCTGGAGTAGTGTAGTTGCATATGCAACTAACCTTACGTCACTCCATCCTGGCGCTCGCCGCCTCTTCGCTATTCGCCCAGTCCCCCGCCCCACCCAAGCCCACCCATGTTCTCGCAACCCTCTCTCTCAAACCCGGAATCACGCGCGACCAGCTTACGCCCGTCATGCCATCCGAAGTTCGCGACACCGTCAACCTCTACCTCGAGGGCAAAATCGAGCAGTGGTACAGCCGCGGCGATGGCAAAGGCGTTGTCTTCCTGCTGAATTGCGCAACCGTCGCCGAAGCGAGAGCCATCGTGGAAACCCTCCCGCTGGTGAAAGCGGACTTCGCGTCCTTCGACTACATGCCGCTCGGCCCGCTGAATCCTTTGCGCGTGCTGCTCGGGAACCAGTGATGTCCGATTCACCGAAGTCCCCGCTCGTCGATCTCAACTGTGCTTGCGCCGGCATCCGCCGCACCGCGCGGCTTGTGACGCAACTCTATAGCCACGAAATGGACAGCACCGTGGAGCCCGCGCAATTCTCCTTGCTCACCGTCCTGAACCATCGTCCTGGAGCCACCCAGTCCGCCATCGGACGCGCTCTCGGTCTGGACAAAACCACCACGTCCCGCAATCTTCGCCTGATCCAGCAGTATGGCTGGATCGAGCCCGCCCCCACCGACGACCACCGCGAGCGCGGCTACCGACTTTCGCCGTCAGGCAGGAGGCTCCTGGCCGCTGCGAAACCCGGTTGGCAGCGCGCGCAACGCAAACTGCGCGCCGCCCTGAAACCCGGCGAGTGGGAAGCCATGTTCGACGTAATCAACCGCGTCGCCGCCGCCTCGCTCGCCGCCCAACAGGACTAGCCCCGGACTAGCCCGGATGCCGTCTGTTTTGTCCTCTTTTTTATCGGCGTTCATCGGCGTTCATCGGCGGCTAGAGATTTTCTTGCCCTTATGTCGACGCGCCAGCCCTCACTTCACCTTGCCCAACGTCCTATCCAGCCATGCGAGCACCTCTCGCACCAGATCGCCGCGCTGCTCGGACACATCGTGCGCCGTGTCGAACATGACCGCCTTCTTGTCCGCCGCCGGAGCCCCTAGCAACCGCAGCAGCGCATCCTTGCCCATGAAAATCCAATCGAACTTCCCGCAGATCAAGAGCGTCGGAGCCTTTACGTGCGGCGCGAAATCCACCTGGTCCGTCCCCGGCAGCTGCTTCTCGTTATAAAATCCGCCGTCCAGCATGATCACCGATTTGAACCGCTCCTCGACCGCCGTAAAGTTCACCGCCAGCGCCGCACCGAAACTCACTCCCATGTAAGCAATTCGCTTCGCATCGATGTCCGCCCGCGTCTCCAGATAGTCGATCGAGCGCCCGATGTCCTTCGAGTCCTGGATCAGCGTCGCCCGCCCCTCTGCCGTATCCGGCCCCGCAACTGGCGCGCGCCGTTCATACGTGCCCTTGTAAACCGGATAGATCACCGCGCGCCCGCTCTGAATCACGAAGTCGATGAATTGCATATCGCCCAGCGAATCGCTGTTGGCGATGTCCAGCACGCGCGCGCTTGGGAAGAACAGCACGGTCTGGTACGGCGGCCGCACCTTCGCCGGCACGAACAGATACGCCGTCATCCGCTCGTTGCCATACGCCGCGTCGAATGTGATCTTCTCCTTCCGCCAGTCCTTAGAATCCTGCGCGACGCTCTCCACCTTCGCGTTCAGCGGAGTGCGATCGTAGCTATACATCGAGCGGTAGATCCGGTAAACCGAGTCCTCCGCCGGCTTCGCGTGCGCAAGATCGCGGATCGTCTGCCTCCGCTCTGCGACGACCTCCGCGGGCAGCGGCGCGCTATTCCGCACGCACCGGAAGCCCGCGTTCGCCCCGCGATGGAACGGCGGCACTCCGGCGGGTTCGAAATATTCGGTGGGTGGGGTATTACTTCCTCCGCCCAGAAGATAGCGCGCGCCACCGCCCGATTCGTTGCGGCACCACTCCGCCACATTGCCCGCCATATCGTAAGTGCCCAGCGGACCCACGCCCTGATACTTCCCGGCCGGCGCCATCGAATTCGAAAAATTGCTTACCGGGGTAATGTATTTGGCGACCGCGCTCGGCGCCGCCAGATACCACTGCGCGATCGCCGGCAGACTCTTGCCTGCGAATTCCGCGTATGCCGACGCCTCGTACCAACTCACGCCGCCCACCGGATAGTCCGCCTGTACCTCCGGATAATGTCCCGCCGCCCACGTCGCTGGCCCCGGACGCCCGGTCGAATCGCGCAACCCTTCCGTCGCCTGCTCCCAGCTCAGTTCCTTCCCGTCGCGAACGAATTTCTCTTTCCAGTACTCGCGCTTCTGATACCCGCCCTTATCGACGAACTCCTGATACTGCCGATTCGTCACCTCGAACCGGTCCATATAAAACGCGGGCAGATTGTACGGCCCGAGATCTCCGAGCGACCACACAAGCGAGTAGGCCTGTCCCGCCGGCACCACGGTCATCCCCTCCGGCGCAGCCGCCGCCGCGTCCAGCGCAAAATTGTATTCACGAACGAACCCGTGAATGTCCGCCGCGATGGGAGCGCCGACATACTCCGCGACGCCTTGCTTCGCGACCCGCCATCGCAAGTAACCGTTCGGGATTTTCACGTGCTCCAGTGGCGTCGTACCGAGCGGCGCCCACGCCTCGTCCGGAGAAAGGTAGTCTTTGATTCCCACCGTCGCGCCGGGCGGCGAAGATCTCACCGACACCGTGTGCGCCAGCCCCTCCGCGATCTGCGCCAGTTGCGGATCGCCGGGCAGGTACCGCTCTGCTTCCTGCCAAAGCCGCAGGGCCGCGAGCGGTCGATTATGATTCGTCAGCCTGCCGATTTCCGGGATCGCCTGCTCGCGCGCCCAGTGGCGTTTCTCCGAGCGCTGGTAAAGCCAGATCGACAATCCGGCCGCGAGCAGCACCAGCACCGCCGCCGGAATCGCATAGACCGCCCGCAGCGCGGAGCGCTCCGGAGGCGCGTCCAACACCGCCAGCGCCGCCGACAGATCGTTCACCATCTCCGCCGCCGACTGATACCGCTTCGGCGGATCCTTCTGCAGCGCGCGCAACACGATTGCCTCGATCTCGGGCCGCACCTCGCGCAACTTCGGAGGCGGGTCGTGCACGACTGCGTGCATCACCTGAAGCGCTCCGTCCCCGCGAAACGGCGGCTCGCCGCTCAACATCTCGTAGATCACCGCGCCGAGACTCCACAGGTCGGTGCGCCAATCCACCGCCGCTCCGCAGGCCTGTTCGGGCGACATGTAGAGCGGCGTGCCGCGCGCCACGCCATCCAGCGTCACCGTCCCGTCATTGGATTTCGCCAGACCGAAATCGATGATCCGCGCGATCCCGTCCTTCGCCACGATCACGTTTCCCGGCTTGATATCGCGATGAAAAATGCCGTGCTCGTGCGCCTTCGCCAGCCCGGATGCGATCTGCCGCGCGATCCGCAGCGCTTCCGCCACCGGCAGCCCGGATGCAATCTTTTCGCGAAGCGTTACGCCTTCGTGGAATGCCATCGCGATGAACACGTCCCCTCCTGGGGTTTCGTCGATGTCATGGATCACCACGATATTCGGGTGATCCAATGCCGAGGCCGCGCGCGCCTCTTCGCTGAGCCGCCTCTTCAACTCTTTGTCATGCGACAAACGCGGCGGCAGAAATTTCAGCGCAACCACCCGGCCCAATTTCGTATCCAGCGCCTTATAAACGACCCCCATACCGCCCGCGCCGATCTCTTCCTGAATGCTGTAGTGCGACACCGTCTGCCCGGCGAAGTTCGCCCCTCCGCCCGGAGCCCATTCCGTCGCCGTGAATTCATCCAGTAGTTCCGCCGCCGGCCGATCCAGAATGCGTCCATCGGAATCCTGCGCCAGCAGCCTTTCCACCTCCCGCCGAACTTCGGGATCCGTATCCGCCAGCACCCCCACACCACGCTCGCGCGCCGAATGGTAAAGCTCCTCGATCAGTTTCCAGCGGTCAGGCATCATGATCCATCCATCATATTCTTCGTACCGTCGCCACTCTATAGGCGCAATCCGCCGGCGAAAAGGGGAATCCGCGCATGGATATAATCCGTTGTAAGGTTATCTTTCTGATGAGCGGCGCCGATTGCTCGGAAACTACGCAACTTCTGCGCGCCTGGGCGGGCGGCGACCAAGCCGCGCTCGAGCAGTTGACCCCGCGCGTCTACGATGAGCTGCGCCGCATCGCCGGTCATTTCATGCAGGGAGAGCGGCCCGGCCGGACCATCCAGACCACCGCGCTCGTTCACGAAGCCTACCTCAAGCTAATCGACGTCTCTAATGTGGATTGGCAGCACCGCGCCCACTTCTTCGCCGTCTCCGCGCAAATCATGCGCCATATCCTGCTCGATCGCGCGCGCCGCCGCATCGCTGCCAAACGCGGTGGCGCCGCGCCGCGAGTCAATCTCGACGAAGTTCCCGACATCGGCGGGGGCCGCGCTCGTGAGTTGATCGCGCTCGACGATGCCCTGAACGCCCTCACCCAGGTGGACCCGCGCAAAGCACGGGTCGTCGAACTGCGCTTCTTCGCCGGCTTAAGTATCGAGGAAACCGCGGAAGTATTGAAGGTCTCGCCCGACACCGTAAAGCGCGACTGGCGACTGGCGCGCGCCTGGCTATTGGCCGAGCTTGGCGACGCTCACAACGAACCGCTCTAACAATCTTTTCCCGCCCTTCCACTTTTCTCATGCGAATTGCGCCTTGAGGTCGAAGGAGATTCGCTATGAAAAAGATTCTATTCCGCACTTCTCTCGTGGGCATGCTCGCGGGCGCCGCTTACTACGCGCAAACCGCCGCTCCTCAAACGACGCCTCGCTACGCCGTGACCGACCTCGGCGCACTCGGCGGAACGTTCAGCATCAGTTACGGCATCAACAACGCAGGCCGCGTCGCCGGCGCTGCCAACGTACACGGCGACAAAAACCAGCATCCATTCTTCACCGGGATCGGCGGCACCAAGTACGACCTCGGCACCCTCGGCGGACCCAACGCACAGGCCAGCGCACCCAACGGCGCAAACGATATCCCCATCGTTTCCGAAATCGCGACGCCCGATCCCCTGGGCCAGGATTTCTGCGGTTTCGGCACGCACCTGATCTGCATCGCCGGCCTCTGGAATGGCGCGATGTCGCCGCTGCCCACGCTCGGCGGCAATAACGCGATGGCGTTCGCCATGAACAATCGCGGACAGATCATCGGCGTCTCCGAGAATCGCGTACACGACCCAGCCTGTCCCTCCCCGCAAGTGCTCGGCTATCAGGCCGCGCTGTGGGGTCCGAACGTCGGCACAGTGCAGGCGCTCCCGGGACTCGCCGGCGATACCGTGGGCTTTGCACTCGGCATCAATGATCTCGGCCAGGTCGTCGGCTCTTCGGGCACCTGCGCGAACACCGGAGTCACCGCCGTGGGCCTGCTGTATGGGCCGCACGCCGTCCTCTGGGACAACGGCAGCGCCATCGACCTCGGCAGCCTCGGGGGCAAGACGATGGGCAAAGCGTGTTCCATCAATAATCGCGGCGAAGTCACCGGATTCTCGAGCCTCCCCGGCGACAAAACCGTGCACCCCTTCCTGTGGACCAAAGAGACCGGCATGCAGGATCTCGGCGGACTCGGCGCCGACACTCTCGGCGACTCGGCCGGCCTCAACAACGCGACCCAGGTGGTCGGCGGATCCTGCGATAACGCCGGAAATTGCCGCGCCTTCCTCTGGGAGAAAAACCTGCTGTCGGACCTTAACGATCTCATCGCCGCCGATTCGCCGATGTACCTTGTGTATGCGCTCGGCATCAACGACGCCGGAGAAATCGTTGGCTTCGCCGTCCAGAAAAAGACCGGCGACATCCACGCCTACCTCGCCACCCCCATCCGGGGCGCGTCCGCCAAACCCGCCGCCCCCGTCGTCACCAGCGACACTGCGCAATACACAATCCCTGCCAACATCCGCATGCAGCTCCGCCTGCGACTGCCCTTCGATCGCCTGCGTCAACGCTAGCGTTCCACCCGCCGGGCATCGCCCGCGGGCGTCCGAAAGTTTTTCTCCAGCGATTCCCAAGTCGGCGCAAACGCCCCTTTCGGCATCGCCTTCGTCACCGACGCGTCCGCCGCCTTCACAATCGCCGGGCGCGTCCCACTCCGCTTCCCTGCCTTTCTCTGCGTGCTTTTCTCCGCGTCTCTCGCGAATCTTCGCTACACTGGCCAACGATGCGCCTCTTCGTCTTCCTCCTCCTCGCCCTCCCCGCGTTCGCCCAGCAAATCGGACAGCCCCTCTCCCCATGGACCCCAGGCACGCTCGACATCCACCAGATCAACACCGGACGCGGCAACGCCGCCTTCCTGATATTCCCCGACGGCACCACCATGCTCCTCGACGCCGGCGATGGCGGCAATCTCCCCCCGCGCGGCACGCCGCCCAAGCCCGACGCATCCCGCACTCCCGGCGAGTGGATCGCCCGCTACATCCGCCACATGCTCGCCCACGATCCCTCCCCCGCCCTCGACTACGGCTATCTCACTCACTTCCACGACGACCACATGGGCGGGCCATCCGCCTCCGCGAAAACCGCTCCCGGCAACTACAAGCTCGCCGGTATCACCGAGGTCGGCACCACCCTTCCCTTCAAGCTCATGCTCGATCGCGGCTGGCCCGATTACAATTACCCCGCCCCGCTCAAAGATCCCAGTGTCACGAACTACCGCGCGTTGGTCGAGTGGCAGCGCGCCCACAACGGCATGCGCATCGATCGCCTTCAGCCCGGCCGCTACAACCAA
>JAOAPT010000927.1 GCA_025463045.1 Candidatus Solibacter sp. | reverse complement strand
CTTCCATTTGACCTCCCGGCTCTTCGCTCTCTCGAACTTGACCGTGTCGGCGTGTACCTGTTATATCACCGGCCCGCTCGGCGCGCGTCCCATTCAACCCGCGGCGATCGCCACGGCCGGCATCAAGTTCACCACGAACAGGGCGTGAAAGTAGAGATGCAATAAGTTGGGGCGAGGACTGTCGCCGCGCGGTACATCATCGAGTACCCGCGCTTCGTCTTGTCGTTCGTGCCGAAGAAGTAAGGCACGTACCACATCGCGATTGCGGAGGCGAGGGTCACGGCGCAATACACGATCAGTAGTCGGCGGCGAACGTGGGCTTGGGACTATTCCAGAAGGAGAGGGCGAGGGCGACGGCGATGCCGGGGAAGATGGCGCTGATCGGCGTCGCCCACCTCAACTTGCTCCGGCCGACTACGGACT
The DNA here is from genome assembly GCA_025463045.1 of Candidatus Solibacter sp. GTDB lineage: Bacteria > Acidobacteriota > Terriglobia > Bryobacterales > Bryobacteraceae > Solibacter. The sequence goes on along the minus strand of JAOAPT010000927.1, from coordinate 5,790 downwards.
GGACTTGTCGGCCGTGCGTCCAGCCGGGTAATCGATCCAATCGTGTGACACGATCACGATGAACTGGATCGTGATCAGGCACGTGAAGAGCGTTTGGATCATATGGGATTACATTCTGATTTCGTTGTCGCGCAGGTCCTTGGGCGGCTTCGGCGCTCTTGGCGCGCGCGGCGGGCCGTCGGGAAGGACTTCGCTGGGCTCTGTGCCTTCCTTGCGAACGGAGATCCAACCGCGGTTGGCAGTCAGCTTGATCATCGGGCCTTCGCCGGATTTGCCCCTGAGGGTGGCGGCGCGTCCCGAGGTTTCCTTGGAAATCTGCGGGCCGTAATCGTTGACGGCGTCGCCGCGCTGGGCAATGGCCTCGAGTTGAAACGCGGCCTTCTCGGGGAGCACGAGTTCGATCTTCCCCGCGCCGGAACGCGCTTCGATCGACGCCAAGGGCAGTTTGCCGGGAACGAGTTCGATATCTCCGCGCTCTGTCTCGAGCTCGACGGATTGGGTGAACTGCTCGAGCTTGATGTCGCGGGCGCGGGTCACGAAACGGATCGGGCCGGTCACGTCCTTGCCGCTGAATTCGCCTAGATCCATGCTGATGCGGCCGGGGACGGCCTGCGCGCTGAGCTCGGTACCGCGGGTGCCGTCGAACTGCAGCGGCTTGGCGAGATTCTTGAAATCGAGCGTGCCGCTGAAGGCGCCGTTGATGGTCACCTGCCCGGCGATGTTTTCGAGTTCCACGTCGGAGCCGCGGCCCTGCAGGTCGACACGTCCTTTGACATCGGTGGCGCGGATCAGGTCGCTGCGGCTAATGTCGAGCCGGATGTTGCCGCCGATGCGGCCGAGCCGCACGTCGCCGTGGCTGCTGGTGATTTCGACGTCGCCATCGACTTCGTTGACCTCGTGGTCGCCGGAGGAGGTGCGAGATTCGACGGCGATGCCGCGGGGCACGGTGACTTCCAGGTCGCAGGACATACGCTGGTTGCTCGGGATGCGATCTTCGTTGGTGCGCACCACCAGGCGATCGCCCTGCGGGATGATTTCCACTTGCGTGTTGCCGTTGGTCCGGTCGGCTTCCTCACGGCGATAGGCGCGAATCAGTTTGTGACCGTTGAGGCTGACCTCGGCGGAATCGCCGCCGGTGACCTTGATGTTGCCGCGCGGATTCTCGAAGACGATGCGCTTCATGCCGGTGGCTGAAGCGGATGCGGAGACCGGATAGTCGTACTGCTGGCCCCAGAAATCGAGGCCGCCGTTCATGAAGCGTACGCCGTGTTCGCGGGCCGTCCAGATGCCGCTGCCGGCGACGCAGATCAGGATAATGAGCACGACTTCGCCGCCGGAAAAGCCGCCGCGCACGCGGCTCTCGCGCCAGACCAGCGTTTCGATCAGGCGGAGGACACCCCACGCGATGAGCACGAAGGGCCAGTATTGCGCGAGCATTTCGAAGATCGGGGCCTCAGGATGCAGGTTCCGCCAGAGAAACAGTCCGCCGATGGCGAGGAGCAAAATGGGTCCGGAAATCGAACGTTTCATACCGAGTCTCCTGGAATGGCAGGTGGCGTCTGGCCGGGTGTATCCACCGGACGCGGCGCGGTGGAGCCGAAGCCGCCCTTAGCTGGCGGTTGCGCATAGGGGCTCTGCACATAGCTGCCCTGCGGCGGAGGCGGTGGAAAGTTATACTGCGGCGGCGGAAAGACCGGCGGCGGAGGAGGCGGCGGGAGGGCCGGCTCCAGGCTGCGCTTCAAAAGACTCAGCAGGCCGAACACAATCAAGAGCACCGGCCAGGTCTTGTCGAAGCTGTACTGGGTGAAATTGTTCAACGCGAAGAGCGCGCCGAGCGTGATCAACGTGATCGGGCCGCGAATAGAGCGGACCAGCGAAGGCTCGCAGTCCCGGTTTTTCATTTGCGCACCTCTTCGCCGCTATTGAGTGCGGCGGGGGCGCTGAAGCGGCCGTAGAGCAGATAGACGCCGGCGGCGATCAGGAGCACGGGCCAGAAGCGGGCGACGCGTTCGAAATCGAGCAGGTCGAGCGTATGCAACAGAAGCAGAATTCCGAGGATGATCAGGGCGACGGCGGCGACCGGAATCTGGTCGCTGCGTCCGCTGAGGTTGACGAGGCTGGAGAGTTCGTCGACCGGTTCGCCCATGCGGCGTTTGCGCGCGGTGTGATAGGCCTCGAAGGCCATGTAGGCCATCCAGGCGACAACGCTCATGACGAAGACCGGCTCCATGCCGTGGGCGGCGCGCGAATCGGCGATGCTCATCAGGACGCCCCAGACGATCGCGTGCACCATACCTTTGGCATACTGGCCGTTGTAGATGGCGCCGACGCCGGGGATCATGCCGAGGAAGAGCGCGAGACCCGGGGAGACGTCCGCATAGGCGTAGCTCGAGGGCGCGCCGGACGGCGGGAAGGAGGAGGCGGCGGGCGGCGCGTACTGGGGCGGAGTGAAGGGGGGCGGAGTATACGGAGGCGGGGCGGCCGTGCCGACGGGCTCCGGTGCGGGCGCGGGAGCGGGTGCATGCTCGGCGCAGTACACGGTGCCGAAGGCGTCGCGGCGGCACTCCTCGCAAACCGGTTTGCCGCAATTGCGGCAATATGCCGTAGCCGGCACTTCTGGATGATTCTGGCAGTTCATTTCGTCCCTCTATCGTGATCGCTTACCGCGATCCCCCGGATGGGTTTGGAATGGGCCTTCCATCCTGGGGCAATGCTTTAACCGGGAGCTTCCGGTCGTCCGTTTTTGGCTGCTCAGGCGCGGACGGTTTCCTGTCTTCCGACTGCTGCTGCCAATCGCGCAGCAGGGTTTGGATCTGGTAGACCACTTTCAGATTCTCGTAATACTTCACGGTGCGCGCCCAGGCGCGATGCGAACGGTCGTCGAGCGAAGCCCAGACTTCACTCGGGCGCAAATCCGCGGGCTTCAACTGCCGCACCGGAACGAACCGGGTCAGCATGGAAAACGAAAGCACGGTCATGGCCGCGCCCATCACGAAGCGGGGCTGGATGACCGGAGCGAGCAGGCGTCCGAGCCATCCTCTTTCGGCTTTGGAGATCTTGGCCTGGACGCGGGGCGCGTCGAAAAGGATGCGCGTGATCAGTTCCGCCGGCGGCTCGACATCGGCGGCGCGTTCCATGAATGCCACCGCTTCAGCGGAGTCGCGCGCCAACTCGGCGCAGGCCGGGCAGTCGTTGAGGTGGCTCTCCACCACGGTCTTTTGGCCCGCGGAGAGCGTGCCATCCACGTAATCGCAGATCAGGATTTCAAGTTCTGCGCAGTTCATACCGCCAACTTCTGCTTTCGCAACAGGCGGGCCAACTCGGCGCGCCCGCGGTTAATTCTCGACTTCACGGTGCCTTCGGGGATGTCCAGAACTTCGGCAATCTCCCGGTATTCCATTTCCTGCAAATCTCGCAAAATCACCGCTTCCCGCAGATCGGGCGACAACTTTTGTAACGTCGCCTGGAGGATCTCGCTGGCTTCGCGTCCGGCCAGGGCCTGGTCGGGACGAAGGGTGCCGGAGGAGCCGACCTGTTCGAGCACGGGTAATTGGTCTTCGATCGAATCGGTGACCCTCTGCTGACGAGTTCGACGATAGTGATCGATCAAAAGGTTACGCGTCACCCGTGCAAGCCAGGTGCCGAAGCTGCCTTCCGTGCTGCGGAAGGTCTTAATCGTTTTGAATACGCGCAGGAAGACTTCCTGGGTCAGGTCCTGCGCCTCTTGGGCGCTGTTCGTGAAACGGAAGCAGAGTCCGTACACCTGCCGGGTGTGCTGGCGGACGAGGTCCTCCCAGGCGGCTTCATCGCCGCCGAGACAGCGTGAAACGAGGCTATGGTCGAGACTGTCGGTCAGATTGCGGCCTCCGGATATTCCTAGCGCCGGGCTTGCAGCCTCACCGCTGGAGGTATGACCTCCAAATTGCTCCCAAGCTAGCGTCGCGGTTGCCATGGCTCTCGTCTTCCACAACAAGAAACGAGGCTTTTTCATGATAGGTTCAATTTTTCCGGTATGCTAGCCCATGGTGGGGCCAATCTGGCCCCGGCCGGGATAAAGACGAGGAGAAAAGCCGATTCAGCGCCCGAGAACGACCACCTGGAAGTGGATCGCCCTGGTTGTGGTAGTGGTGGGCCTGCTGGTTTGGTTCTTCGCCACCCAGGTTGCGACGCGCCGTTTCGACTGGCAGCTTGCCGGCCGGACGTTCATGCAGGTCCGGTGGAACTGGGTGCTGCTGTCGCTGGTGCCGATTTTCGGCACCTACTATGGACGGGCGCTCCGGTGGGCGGTTTTTCTGAGGCCATTAAAGGCGAAGCCGTCGATCCGAAACCTGTTATCCGCGACGATCGTCGGATTTACGGCGATTACGTTGTTCGGACGTCCGGGCGAGTTCGTCCGGCCGTACCTGATCGCGCGGAAGGAGCAGGTCCCGGTGACGTCGCAGTTCGCGGCGTGGGTGCTGGAGCGGATCTTCGACCTTTTGATGGCGCTCCTGCTATTCGCGTTCGCTCTAAGTAAGGTACAAAGCTCCGGGATGCATGTCGGGGAGAAGCTGACCTTCATTCTGTCCGTCGGGGGCAAGGTGGGGGGAGCGCTAGGTGGCGCGATCCTGTTGATTCTGCTTTCTTTGCGCCACTTTGCGGAGCCGCTGCGGGTGCGGATCATCAGTATGCTCCATCGTTTGCCCGCCCAGCGGGTGGCGAAGGCGGAGAAGCTGATCAACGCGCTTTTCCAGGGTGTGGAATCGATGCGCAGCGATTCGGCAATGTTCCTGGTCTTCCTCTATTCGGTCGCGGAATGGGTGTTGATTTGTTTCTGCTACTGGTGCTTGGCGCAGTCGTTCGGCGAGGTAATCCAGTTGAGCGTGGTGGACGTATTGATTTTAATGGGGTTCGTGTCGTTTGGGGCGGTGGTCCAGATCCCGGGAGTAGGGGGTGGGCTGCAGGTGGTGGCGGTGCTGGTGCTGACGGAGTTATTCGGGATCCGGTTCGAACTGGCTTCGGCGTTTGCGCTGTTTCTCTGGCTTCTTACATTTGTAGCAATTGTCCCGGTGGGCCTGATTGTGGCGTTGAAAGAGGGGCTCGACTGGCACAGCCTGCGCCGGATTGGGCAGGAGGAAACCCCATGAAGTGTCCGTTCTGCAATCACTTGCATGACAAGGTCGTGGATTCGCGGGAGAGTAAGGAAGGCGATGCGATTCGTCGCCGCCGGGAGTGCCTGGAGTGCACGCGCCGCTACACCACGTACGAGCGCATCGACGAAGTTCCGTATATGGTAGTAAAGAAAGACGGGAGGCGCGAGAAGTTTGACCGGCAGAAGGTCTTGGGCGGTCTGTTGAAGGCCTGCGAGAAGCGGCCGGTCAGCATGGCCAAACTCTCCGACCTGGTGAACCGGGTGGAGTACAAGGTCAGCGACTCACCGGACCGGGAGATATCTACTATAGATATAGGAGAATTCCTGATGGAGAACCTTCGGGAGCTCGACAAGATTGCGTATGTACGGTTTGCATCGGTGTATCGGGACTTTCAGGACGAGCAGGCGTTCTTCAACGAGCTGAAGCACCTGATGCGCCAAAAAATGAGCTGAACGGGAGGGGGTAAATCCCACAGTGTGCTGGCGGCTACGGGGGTAACCGGAGTGTTTTTCATTTCCCTGTAACCTAAACGATTGTAAGACATCTTTAAATATAGAGCTTAACTTTGCCGGCGAATGGTGATATCATCAGGCGGAAGCAGAATCCCGAAATGTGCCTAATCTTTCCATCACTTCGGGCTGGACCAGCAGACGCAAGC
>JAOAPT010000921.1 GCA_025463045.1 Candidatus Solibacter sp. | reverse complement strand
CGGCAGTGGTTTCAAGTGCATTCGCTCGACGGCGAACAGCTCACGCGGAACCGCGCGGATGTGTTTCTTGTAAGTCGAGTTGACTTTGTCGCACCACTCCCGCGCCCGCTGGTTCAGATCCTCCCAACTACTGAAGGTGCGCCCGGCCAGAAAGTTATTCTCGATGAAATGGAAGGGACGCTCTACGCGCCGAACGGTTCGCATTCCCAATCGCGTGCGCCACGAACTGAAAGCCGAAACGCTTTCCAAAGGCGGCCATCTCCGGCACCGGCACCATGTCGCGTCCGCTGCCGCGCAGCACCACCACGTGCGTGTTATCGATCATCACGCGAGTGGTCGCGCCCCCCATGAAGCGCAGCGCCTCAGTGAGAAATACCTTGCAGTCGAAACGCCGGAAGTTTGGATAACACTGGAAGAACAGCATCCGCGAATAGCAAAGCACTGCCGATGCGGTCTGCACTTTCCTTTTCCTGCCGCCCAGTTCGAGCTCGTGGGGGGACGTGTCGTGCTGAACCTCTTCACCCGGCGCGAACGCATACTGGCCCGCCGGCGTGGGCGGCGCGTATCCGATTCCGTGCCGCCGGCAGAACGCCGTTAAACGCGGTATACGATAACTTCGCCCCGCCCACCAGCAGTTCCTCATGGACTCGCACGAGATTCCCCTTGCATCGGTCGAAAAGCTCCAGGATCTGTTGGCGGTGAGGTTCGGCCTTCTCGGTTCGGTGCAGTTCCGGCACCGCGTTGGAGTTCGAGCGGAGGACTTTGCGCACCGCCACGCGCGAGATCCCCAGCACCCGCGCGATCGCCCGTTTGCTCACTTGCTGCGTGTTCAGTTCCAGAATCGCGGTGCGTTGCGCTTGGCTCAACATGCGGTTTCTTCTCCGGTAGGATTTCTTCGTCGATGCGGCGGAGTTGCTTTTGAATGCGTTCGATCTGGTGCCGTGCGACTTTCGCTTGCTGGTCATCCAACTCCGTGACATCGGCGCCCGTCAGCTGCCGCTGCGCGCGGTTCACAATCGCCACCACCATTTCCAGATCGCGTAATAGTTCAGCCCCGGTCCCGGCCGGAGCTTTCTCTTCCGCTTGCCGCTGCGTTTTGAAAAACAGCTCGGGGTCGTCCAGAATCCGTTTGCGGATCGCGGGCGAACCTTTGCGCCACGCGCCATACAGTTGGCCGGCTTGGCGCGTATCGCAGTGATGCTCAGCGAAGATGGTCGCCATCCGCTGGCAATCCTCCAAGCTTTGGCGTGCCACAGGCACCAGAAACTTCATCGCCACCTGTGCCAGGATCTTCCCCTCGCGTACCTGCTGCTGGATCGCTTCCGGCAGAACCTCCGCCAGCGCCAGTCGCCGCGACACCCAGCTCACACTGCGATCAAACCGGCGCGCCAACTCATCCAGCCCGTAGTCGAAGCGCCGCTCCAACTCGGCCAATAGCCAGCCCACTTCCAGCGCCGTCTCGTGTTCGGACAGCCGTAGCGAGCGGTCCAGCAGCACGGCCCCGGCCTCGCTCATCGGCCACACCACCGCTTCCACCGTGTCCCGCCCCAGTTGCTCCAGCGCCACGATTCGCTTGTAGCCGTCGATCACCACATAGCGGTCCGCCTGGTCTTCGGCTGCCACCACCACGATTGGCGTTTGCTGGCCGCTCTCGGCCAACGACGCCAATAGCCGGCGCTGCCGCGCCGCATGACGCACCCGCAGGTGCTCCCAGCGCCGGTCGAGTTGGTGAAATTCAAGTTGCATCGGACAGGCTGAATGTAAGCCGAGCGCCGCCAGCCGATCAATATCTCCGGATTAAGTCGCGCGCCAGTTTCCAGCGCCGCTCCCGCTCCTGGACGCGCTCCAGCGCACGCCGGCAGGCGTGCGAGCAGAAGTGTTGCAAGGGACTTCTCCGCCCGCGAACGAATCCCTCGTAGCAACCGGGCCGGTCGCAAGAATGGTCGAAAAAAATCTTCTGTAGTGATTACCCTCGCAGCCTCGTCAAGTGCTTCTGGCTTTAGATCTTTCCGGTTTCGCACCCGCTCCCGGTAGCGACGGCTTTGACCACTCCGTTTCTGTTGCCCCGCTGCCGTCCCCCGATATCGTTGCTGCGCCTTCCAGCGCGACCATTTCCGCGCCGCTTCCCGGCAGCGTGCGCTGCAATAACGCTGACGCGCCTGCCGAGGATGAAAGCGTCGTGGGCAGCCCTTTAGCAGGCACAGGCGGGTCCGCGGACGCCGAGTAGAAGCACTCCGCCGGGCCAATTGTCTCTCCAAAAAACTGCTTGCATACTACAGCATATTGTAGTAGCTTTAGCTTACGATGCCAACGCCGAAACTGTCCAGGTTGGAACTCCGGCTTATGGAAACGCTCTGGACCAACGGCCCATCCTCCATCCGTGAACTGCAGGAAGCGTTTCCTGAAGAGGAGAGGCCCGCCTATACCACCGTGCAGACCGTGGTGTATCGCCTCGAATTTAAGAAGGCGGTGCGCCGTACCGAGAAGATCAGCAACGCGCATGTGTTCGAGCCTTTGGTCTCCCGCAGTTCGGCACAGCATCGGATGATCGACGAGTTGGTGGCGCTGTTCGGCGGCAAATCCCTGCCCATCGTCACGCACTTGATCGATTCGGGGAAACTCACTCCCGAGGAAGTGCGCGAAGCCCGCAAGGCACTACGGAACGCCACTAGCAAGGACAAGAGCCAATGATCCCAAGCCAATTAGTCTCCTCTGCGAATCATCTGTGGCAATCCACGCTGTTCGCCGGTACAGCTGGTCTGCTGACGTTGGTCCTGAGAAAGAATCGGGCGCACGTGCGGTACTGGCTCTGGTTTATGGCGTCGGTAAAATTCCTTCTTCCTTTTTCCATACTCGTGGCGCTCGGAGGCCTGTTGGGACGGCATACCGCTGCGGCGGTTGCGCCATCGGGACTAGTGTCGGCAGCCGAGTTTTCCTCTTTCGTTGAGCAGGTCGGCGAGCCGTTCACCACAACAGTTCCGCTGTTTGCGACACCTGCGGTTCAGCGCCCATACCCGGGCGTGATTGTCGCTGTTCTCATCTTCGTTTGGGCGATTGGTTTCGTAACGCTGGTTTGCCGCTGGACTATGCGCTGGCGGCGAATGCGTGCGTCAGTGCGTAAAGCATCTCCACTTGATCTGCGGATCGGTCTGCCGGTGAAGAGTTCACCAGCATTCGGAGAACCTGGCGTGTTCGGTATTTTCCGGCCGGTTCTGCTGCTGCCTGACAAGATTGTGGATTGCCTCACTGCGCGGGAGATGGAATCGATCGTGACGCACGAGCTCTGCCACGTTCGGCGCCGTGATAATCTCGCCACCACGATCCACATGGCAGTCGAGGTTGTGTTCTGGTTTCATCCGTTGGTGTGGTGGTTAGGAGCGCGCCTGATGGAAGAGCGCGAACGGGCCTGCGATGAAGAGGTACTGCGAAGCGGCGGCGAGCCTCGCGCATACGCCGAGGGCATCCTCAAGATCTGCGAGTTGTATCTGGCTTCGCCGCTCGCCTGCGTGGCGGGAGTGACGGGCGGGGATCTGAAGAGACGAATCGAAGCGATCATGAGCAATCGCGTGGCACACCGACTAAATTACGCAAAGAAGGCAATCCTGGCTGCTGCCGCGATAGCGGCCGTCGTGGCGCCTATCGTCATCGGCATCACGAACACGCCTGCGATGCGGGCTCAATCCTCATCTTCTGCTCCATCCGCGGCTCCGCCGAGATTCGAGGTGGCCTCCGTCAAGGCGTGCAAGGAGGAACCCAATACCGGCAACCAAAGGCGGGCGGAGTATACGATCTCTCCAGGCAGGGCGATTCTTCAGTGTCTGACTCTGGAGCGAATCATCTACTTTGCATACGCTGGAATCGGTAATCTGAGCAATCCTCTCCTCAACGATCATCCGCTCGATACCACGCACATCCGAGGCGGTCCGGGCTGGATTCATTCCGATAAATTCACAATCGAAGGAAAAGCGGAGAGGCCTTCAGATCGAACGGTCATGATGGGGCCGATGCTTCGCGCGCTTCTGGAAGAACGGTTTCAGTTGAAGACCCATCGCGAGGTTGAAGATGTTCCGATGTATGCGCTCACGGTGGCAAAAGGCGGCCTCAAGATTAAACCGCTCGCGGAAGGAGGGTGCACTTCCCCTGAAGCGATAAGAGACCTTCCACGAGAGGCCATCACGGCTGTGAACCAGGGAGCGAAGCCGGTCTGTGGAAATTTTGGATCGACAAGCAATGGAGTCAACCGAAGCTGGTCCCTTGGCGGAGAGAGTTTGAGCAATTTTGCCAACGGTACACTTTCAAGTGTCCTAGACCGCCCTGTTCTGGATAAGACAGGCATCACAGGCATATTCAATATCCATCTGGAGTTCGGACTCGACGAAAGTATCCGCGCCGGGGTCTTTGGTGGTGGCCGCCCTCTAAGCCCTCCGCCCCCCGATATTGAGAAGGGCCCGTCGATCTTTACGGCGTTGGAGCAGCAACTGGGTCTGAAGCTCGATAAGACTAGGGGACCCCACGAATTTCTCGTGATCGATCGCGTGGAGAGGCCGTCAGGGAATTGACAGAACAGACCGGCTGGGTCAGTTTTGGAAAGCGGAGTGGGGTCAGTTTTGTCAAGCGCTCAAGACGAGAACCCCTCGGTCGACGCAAATTACTGGGCTGCCTTGCCGCCGTTCACGAGTACGATGCGCCCGTGATTAACGACGCCTTGTCAGATGCGAGAAACACGATGGTCTG
>JAOAPT010000908.1 GCA_025463045.1 Candidatus Solibacter sp. | reverse complement strand
GCGGCGTGTCCTTCGGATAGTGCAGGTGGCGGCCGCCCTTCAACTGGCCTCCGCCGCCGCCGAACAATGCCGTAGGGAGCTCGTGATGCGTGTGGATGTTGGCATCGCCCAGACCGCTGCCGTACAGAATCAGGCTGTGGTCGAGCAGGTTGCCATCGCCATCCGGAGTCGCCTTCAACTTCTCCAGGAAGTACGCGAAGGTTTGCACCAGGAATGCATCGATCTTAGCCACGTTGGCAATCTTCACCGGATCATTCTGATGGTGCGTGATCGAGTGATGTCCGTCGGAGATGCCGATCTCACGGTACGGGCGGTTGCTGCCGGCGCGTCCCAGCATGAAGGTCAGCACGCGCGTCATGTCGGTCTGGAAGGCGATCACCTGAAGGTCCATCATCAGGCGCGCGTGATCATCGAATTTCTCCGGTACCGAAGCGGGCCGCTCCATTGTCGGGATCTTCATCGACGCGCTCTGCTGCTCGGCCTTCTGGATGCGGCGCTCGATGTCGCGGATCGAATCCAGGTACTCGGTCAGCTTGGTGCGATCGGCCTTGCCGATCTTGCTCTCCATGCGATCGATGCTGCCGCTGACGTAATCCAGAATGCTGCGCTGTTCCTGCAGCATCGCCAGGCGCGCCGCGGGGTCGGTACTTTCGCCATCGCCGAAGAGGCGCTCGAACACGGCGCGCGGATTGACTTCGACGGGCAGCGGTGTGGTGTCGCCGCGCCAGGAAACGGTGTTGGTGTACGCGCAGCTATAACCGGAATCGCAGCCGCCGGCGAGCGACGGACCTTCCAGGCCGAGTTCGAGCGAAGCGAGCTGCGTGGTCTTGCCGAATTCGCGGGCCGCCAACTGGTCGGCGGAGACGCCGGCGCGGATGCCGACACCCTCGGTCTTCTTGGGATGCACGCCGGTCAGCCACGTGGCGCCTTCGCGCGCGTGATCGCCCGCGCCATCGCCGAGCGCGCGGCCGTTGACCTGTGCGAGGCCGGTGAAGACCACCATGTTCTCGCGGAAGGGCTCCAGCGCCTTCATCGTCGGCGTGATCTCGAAGCCGGTACCTTCAGTGGCCGGAATCCAGCGATCCAGAATCATGCCCACCGGGTGGTAGACGAAACCGAGGCGCACCGGCGCCTTGGAGACGGCGGCGCCACCGAGCGCGGGGATCATCGAATCCAACAGCGGCAGGGCGAGGGTCGTACCGAGACCGCGCAGGAACGTGCGGCGAGCAAGAGATTTCTTGGTGATGATCATGGTTCCGGAGTCCTCCTCATCTGAAAGGGCGTGCTGTTTACGATCGCGGTTACAAACGCCGACATGCGATAGTTTTCGCCCGCCGCCTGATGTAAGATTGCGCGCACCGCGGGCTTATCGTAATACTCCACGCCGCGGCCCAGGGCGTAAGTCAGAAGCTTTTCGGTAAGGGTGGAATAGTACTGGTCGCGATAATTCGCGGCGAGCAACTGCTTCAGCCCGGACGGCCCCTCGAACTTCGCGCCGCCCGGCAGTTTACCGGTCGAATCGATTGCCGTGCCGCCGTCTTCGCTGCGCCACCGGCCCACGCCGTCGTAATTCTCGAGCGCGAACCCGATCGGGTCCATGCGCGCGTGGCAACTCTGGCAGACGCCATCGGAACGGTGCTGCTCCATCGCTTCGCGCATTGTGAACTTGCGGCCATCCTTCGCATGTGCGACAAGATCCGGAATGCCGGGTGGCGGCGGCGGTGGCGGCGAACCGAGGAGGTTATCCAGAATCCATTTGCCCCGCTGCACGACCGACGTGCGGTTCGGGTAGCTGGTGACGGTGAGCAGACTTCCCTGCCCCAACAGGCCGCCGCGATTGGCGTCCGTGAGCGTGACCTTGCGGAACTGCGGACCGTAGATATTGGGAATGCCGTAGTGTTCGGCCAACCGCTGATTGAGGAACGTGTAGTTCGCGTCCAGCAGTTCAAGCAGCGGACGGTCCTCGCGAAGAATGTTCTGGAAGAAAAGTTCCGTCTCCCGCTGGAAAGCGGCGCGGAGGCTTTCGTCGAATTCGGGGAACGCGTCGGGGTCGGGCTTCTGCTGCGAGAGTCCGCGGGTGTAAAGCCACTGCCCGGCAAAGTTGCTGATCAGCGCATCGGCGCGCGGATCGTCGAGCATGCGGCGGAGCTGCGCGGCCAGCACGGCGGGTTCGCGGAGTTTGTTCTTCTCGGCGAGACCGAGCAGCGTGTCGTCCGGCACCGAGCTCCACAGGAAAAAGGAGAGGCGTGAGGCGAACTCGAGATCGCTGATGCGGTAGACCGTCCCGGGCCTGGCGGCGGGCGGATCCTGTTCGACACGGAAGAGAAAATCGGGCGAGACGAGAATAGCGCGGAGCGACTTCTCAATGCCGAAATCGAAATTGCCTTCGGCGCGGCCGGAGCGGTAGAAGGCGAGCAGCGGCTTCAGGTCGGCGTCAGTCACGGGACGCCGGAAAGCCCGGTGCGCGACTCCGGCGAGGATGGTGCGCGCACACGGCTCTTCTTCCTCGGCCGTGGCCGGGTGGCAGGCGAAGATGCGCGCACGGCTCGGCGTATCGCCGGGGCCGGTGATGTTGTAGGGTCCGCTGATCGTCACCCCGTTCACCTGCGGCGCGTTATTGCCGCGCGAGGGCAGCGGGAACAGTTTGACGCGTGCGCCATCGATCCGCAGATCGAGTTGTGCGGACAGGGCGCCGGGCATGGGTGCAGGGGGAGTCGCGTTCGCGCCGGGCGCGGGCGGCAAGCCGACTTCGGGCTTGGCCGATTCGCGGAGGAACGTCGCGCCGATGGTGCGCAGGCCGGCGGAGATCTTCTGGCGAATCTCCGGACCACCGCGTCCGCCGCCCTGACCCAGTTGCAGACGGATGGAATACTCGGCATCGACCGGAAAATAGTATTGGATGGAGAAGCCGCCGCGCGAATCGAAGGGCAGGTCGTCGCTGCCGCGTTCGTTGCGATCGCGCGCGCTGCCGCCGGGGACATCGCGCCGGCCGGCGACATCTTCGACCGAAGGCTTGATATTCACGTTGCCGACGGCGAGGCGCGCGACGCGCCGGGCCACCGACATGTAGCGCTCGAGCAGCGCCGGAGAAAACGAAAGGACGTCGCCGATGTTGTCGAAACCGTAACCGGAATTATCCACCGGCAGGGTCGCTCCCGCCTGGATATCGAGCGCCAGAACGTCGCGGACCGCGTTGCTATACTCGGCGCGATTCAGACGGTGAACGGCCGGACGGCCGGGATTCGGGTTCGCCGCGGCGGCCCGGTCGAGCACGGATTCCAGATTCTTGACGAAGGGGCCAGCCACGTTGGCCGGGGGCCGGGGCATCGCCGGCGGCGGCATCTCACCGGTGCTGACCTTGCGCAGAACGCGCTCGAGAAGTTCAGCGTTGGCCGCCGTGGTGACGTTCAAACCGGTCAGGTTGACGTCGGCGGTGGGGTTCTTCTGATTGTGGCAGAGGGCACAGTATTGGTCGGTGAACGACTTCTGTGCCGATTGGGCGAAAATAGGCGCGTGGATGGCTGCGACAAGGAGCCCGACAGCTACCCAGGGGCGAAATACACGTTTCCCCTCTGTGTTCACTGTTTACAATTCTCGTTGAATTCCGGAGGGAAATCAATTCCCCCCACAGGTAATTACGAAAGATTACGTGCCTTGAGGACTGGTGCCGATCGGAGCCGCGACCGTAAGGGCGCGGTGGTCGCGTGACCACCGCTCCGTAACCGTCGCGGCTCCGATTGGGAGCGCGGTCAGCTTTGAGGGCTAGCAGTTCACGGCTTCGAGCGCGGCGCGGACAGAGCTGCCAGTGCTATCCAGCGTGATCGACAAGGGCATCTCCTTCTTATTGCGAATGACGGTGAGGTTGAAGGTCTTCTTCGACTTCAGGCCGCGCAGGGTGCGGGTGATGTCGGCGGTGCTGGTGACCTTGGAATCGTCGACCTTGGTGATGACATCGCCGGCCTTCAGGCCCGCTTTCTCGGCAGCCGAGCCCTTCTTTACGTTTCGAACGAGCACGCCTTCCTGTACGCCGAAGTACTCGGCGAGCTGCTCCTGCTGGCCGAGCGATTCGCCTTCGATGCCGAGCATGGGATTCTGCGAGGACATCTGGAAGCGCGGCATATCGAACATGTTCGGCGGCATCGGCGGCATCGGCGTGGACGGCAGGGTCGGCATGGAGAAGTTCCAGTTGCCGTCGTCGGGATTGATCATCGTCATCTTGTTTTCGCCGACGGTGGCGGTAACGGTTTGGGTGGCGCCGTTGCGCGAGATGGTGATCTTGACCTGGCGGCCGACGGGCGTTTCGCGCACCATACGCTGGAACTGCGTGGTGCCCTGCACCGGCTGGCCGTTGAATTCGAGGACGACGTCGCCGCCTTTGATTCCGGCTTTGGCGGCGGGTCCATCCTCGGCGACGCTGGAGACTTCGACGCCGCGCTCATCCTTTAGGTTAAGGGCCTTGGCGCGCTCGGCGGTGATGTCGAGCCCACCGATGCCGAGATAGCTGCCGCCCTTCGTGACGATCATGGTCTGCGCGTTATGCGAGCGCGGCACGACCACGGTCTGCGCGAATGCCGAGGAGGAGACGACGCTCGCCGCCGCGACGCAAAATGTTCCGATACCCAGACTGATTCTCATGTTTGCCTCTATTGTTTTCTGATGAAGATGGTGCCCACCGTGGCGGAAATCTGAAGCAGCGGTCCACCGCCGTTCACGGGGCCTTCCGCGACGATCAGCCGTCCCTGTCTGCGCACCTGAACGCCGGGAAAATCTACGGCGATGCGGCGCATGGTATCGGCCATATCGTTCTGTGCACGAATGTTCACACCTACGTTAGACGGAATGAAAACGGTGATGTCACCATTGCCCGTCGCCAGAAACGACTCGGTCAATTTGCCGGAGAGCAGGCTGGCCATGATGTTGCCGACCGAGGTGGAGACGCGCATGGCGCCGGTGATGTTGCTGACGTTAATGCCGCCGCTGGCGCTCTCGCATTGCACCCCGGCGGCCGCGCCGACCTTGACGGGTCCGGCCAGATTGCGCGCGGTGACGATGCCGGCCGCGCGTTCGACGACGATCTGCCCGCCGCCGGTGGAGACGTTGACCGCCGCGCCCGCCCTGGCGACGTGAATGCCGCCGCCGCCGGTCTCGGCGCGCAAAATGCCGCCGACTTCGCTGATCACGATATCGCCGCCG
This sequence comes from Candidatus Solibacter sp., assembly GCA_025463045.1. GTDB lineage: Bacteria > Acidobacteriota > Terriglobia > Bryobacterales > Bryobacteraceae > Solibacter. The sequence continues at coordinate 2,241 of JAOAPT010000908.1, read as the reverse complement.
ACGGTTTCCATCACAGCGGCGCCCGGAACGGTGCCGACGGAAATCCTGCCGGCGCCACTGGAGCACTGAAGCGAGCCGCAGGAACCGACCCGGATATCGCCGCCGCCGGTGACGAGTTTGCAATCGCCGCGAACGCGATCGGCGTTGATTTCGCCGCCCCCGGTATCGACTTCGAGCGCGCCATCGACTCCGGACGCCTCAACCGGGCCGTCGGAGGTGGACACGATGACGTGTTCGAGATGGGGAGCTTTGACGAAAACCGTGGAAATCACGGGCCCGGCGGGCGCGGTGAGGACGAGCGTGTCGCCCTTGGTTTCCTGGCGGACGGAGTAGCGCTGCATGACGGAGCGCGCCTCGTTTTCGGTGCGCGCCTGGACGCTGAGCCGCACGGTGTACTGCAGGTTGTTCGAGACGCCGGCCTGGACCGTGACGGGGCCGTGGGCATTGATGCGCAGACGGCGCGACGCCGGGGCGGTACCGTGGAAATCGCGTTCGAACCGGTTGCCCACACGCGTCACGCCCGCCTGTTGGGAGGCGGATGGCGGCGGCAGAAGCCCGAGGATGATCAGTACGCTAGAAAGTGCCGATCGACGCATTCATGTCCCTGAGCGCCTTTTCCAGTTTGCGGCGCACCGTGTCGTTGTTTTCCCTCTGTACGAGGCCTTGCATCACGCCCACCATGTTGTCGTCGCGGTGGGCTACGAGGAGATCGATCACCTGCATGCGGACGGCGACGTTATCGTCGGCGAGCAGCACATGGCGCAGGGTCTTGCGGACTTCCTGATCGGCGGCCAGCGGCTTCAGGCCTTCGATGGCCTTGAGGCGAACGCCGGGGTTGGAATCCTGGGAGAGAGCGTTGATCAGCGCGTCGCGCACTTCGGTGGAGCCCGCCTGACTCTTCAGGAGGTCGACCGATTCGACGCGGACGGCAGGGTTGTCCTCGTGGGCGGCGGCGAGCAGGAGGCGCTGAATATTGCTGTCGTTCATGTTGCCCTTGACGACGCGGCGGCGGGTCTCATCGAGCGCGATCGAGACCATCCCGGTGCTGTCGGGCTGTTGGACGGACCGGACGGTGGAGTACACGTCGTCGGTGGGGGAAGTCAGGGAACTGAGGAGGGAGGGGCCGGTGGGTTGGGAGGTGGTGGAGAGGCGGGCGGCGAAGAATCCGATGGCGATGAGGGCAAGCGCGCCGATCGGCTGACGGAGGCGGCCCATCCCGGAGAACGACGCCGCCATGGCGTCGAGGAAGAGGCGCCAAGGACCCTTGGACGGCGGATGTTCGATACGCGGCGCGCCGCCCTGGATGGCGCACATCAGATCTGCGCGGCAATCTTCCAGCAGGAGCGGCGGCAGGGCGACGTGCCGCTTGTCGAGGGCCGCGGCCAACGCCCGCTGCTGCTCCACTTCCCGAGCGCAGGCGGCGCACTCGTGGATGTGGGCCTCGAGGCGCTCCTCTTCGTCGGGCGTGAGTTCGCCGTAGTAGTAAAGCGGAAGTATTTTGGATACCGAATCGCAGTTCATGTGAAATCTCCCAACACCGCGCGCATTTTTTGAGTGGCGCGGAAGAGGCAGTTTTTGGCGGCCTCTTCGGTGGTGCCCAGCATTTCGCCGATGTTTCTCAGGCGGAGGCCCTGGTAATGCCTCAATTCAAAGACCATGCGCTCCCGGGGTGTGAGGTCTTCGAGCGCGGAATCGATTTTGTTCTTCAACTGCCGGTTCCACATGGAGCGTTCGGGGTCGGCGTGAGCGGCCTCCTCTTCGAAGCTGTCCATGCGGTCGATGGGACCCTCGGAGGTTTCCACGGTCGCGGACTCCTCTTTGCGGACCTTGCGTTTGCGCAACTGATCGAGACAGATGTTCGTCACAATTCTGTACAACCAAGTGTGGAAGCTACAGTCGAACCGGAACGCATGGAGGTTCCGATAAACCCTGAGAAATGCCTCCTGATAAACGTCTCGCGCGTCCTCCGGCGAGCGGAGGAGGTTCATGGCCAGTCTGAGCACACTTTGGTCGTATGTGCGCACCAACTGCTCGAAAGCGTCCTGGTCGCCGGCCTGGGCCGCCCGAATCAGAGTATCTACTTGAGGACTCACTCGGGCGCCTACCGTACCGGCTGCATCCTGAGCCATAAACTCACGTTACGTTCTTCACGCGTTTCCAAACTCCCGAATCCGACTACCTGTGGAGTTGGACGCACTTGTGGCGAATGTGTCACGACGCCGGTGTGCGATTTTGAGAAAT
>JAOAPT010000901.1 GCA_025463045.1 Candidatus Solibacter sp. | reverse complement strand
GGCGCAGCGTGTCGAGCAGTCGGTCGGCCTCGGCGGATTGCCACGACACGGCGACGTCGCGGTCGAGGTACGCGCTGGCGACGGTCATCAGCGCGAGCGTGCGCGAGGCGGGCGGTGTTACGCGCTCGACGAGTTTAGCCACGTTGTATTCGTCGAAGCGGTGCTTGCAATAATCGGCCTCGCTTTCGATGCGCAGAGCGGCGGCGATCGGGAATTCGTGCAGGCGAAAGCTGTAGCGCGTCTCCCACAGGTCGAGCACCTGCGGCCAGCAGAGCACGGCCTGGAGCGCGATCGCGGTCCACGCGAGCGGGCGCGGCAGCGACATGCCGAGCGCGAGCGCGGCGAGAGCGACGGCGGGCATCAGGAAGCGCGCGCCGGAGTTGGTGATCCACGGGAGCGCCACGAGAATTGCGGCGGCCCACAGCAGTCGGCCTTCGCGCTTGCGGAGTGCGAGCAAGCCGATGGGGAGTGCGAAGAGCAAGGGCCCGAACGTGCCCGTGAGGCGGTCACCGAAAGCGAGTTCCCATGGCACTTGCGCGGGCCGCACGTCGCCGAGGGAACGCAAGCCGGCGGCGAGTTCCTGCTCCGTCGCCACGTGGAAATACGGGTTCGCGAAGACGGTGCTCATCAAAGGCGCCACCGGATTTCCGGTGATCGCGAGCGCACGCACCATCCACGGCGCGATCGCAAGCGCTGCTCCGGCGGCGAATACCAGCGTGGGCTTCCAGCGCCGCTGCGCCGCAAGAAACAGGAGCGCGCCTGCGGCGACGATCAGTCCCGGCGGCTTGATCGCGTAACAGAAGCCGGCGAGCAGGCCCGCCGCAAGCAGGTAGCGATCGTCGCGCAGTAATAGGAGGTGCAGCGTCGCCAGCAGGAAGAAGACGCCCGCCGCATCGTTGTACGAGGACGATCCGGTGAGCCCCACCACGGGGGCGCAGAAGTAGAAGACCGCCGCGACCGACGACGCGAGTTCACTCGCGCCCAATTGCCGGCCCACGCGGAAAATCAGCGGGATCGTCGCCAGGAAAAACGCGAACTCCACTAGCTTCGCGGCGGAGTGTCTGCCGAACGAGAACGCGACGGTGTACAGCATCTCCATCCCTTGCGGCAGCATGCCGTAGAAGGTGACGGAATCGGGGAAGCCGCGGAGGCGCAGATATTCGGCGGGCAGTCCAAGGTGATACGTGATGCCGTCGGCGAGTGTCTCGGGCGCCAGGGCGTTGACGAAATACCAGATGCCGTACGCGGCGAAGACGATCCACACGGGTCGCGGAATGCGCACCGGCTCGGATACTTTCGCGGCGCCATATCGCCAGGCGAGCGTGATCGCCGCCGCACCCATCGCGAGGAAGACGGCCCAATGCGCGGCATTCGCAAGCAGAATCAGAAAGACAAAAAGGCTCTCCGCGGCAGCACCGACGCCGAGCACAATTTCCGGCGGCACGGGCTTATTGCGCATCAGAATCAGACCGAGCGCGTACGCCGTCGCCAGCGTGAACGCCGCGCCGAAGAAAATCGAGAGGATGCTCAATAGCATGAGGCTTACAGCCCGCGTGCGAGAGTCAGTTCGTCACAGGAGCACGGTATCGATGCGCTGATCGGATTCCACCGGAGGCGGCGCGATCACGGGCGCTTTCGAACTGCCGCGCAGGAACGACAGCAGTTCCGTCTCCGAGCCATCGAAGAAGCCTTCGAGCAGTTCGCGCACGGCGGCGCGGCGCATGCTGTCGCGCGACGCTTCCGGCGAGTAGACGAACGCCCGGCCGACCTTGCGGCGCGTGAGTTTGCCTTTTCGCACCAGGCGATCGAGCACGGTCATGATGGTGGTGTAGGCCAGTGGCCGTGAAACCGCCACAATCTCCTGGACGGCCTTCACGTTGCCTTCCTGCAAGGTCCAGAGCGCCTTCAGGCAGGCCAGTTCCAGCGGAGGAGGAACATCGCGCGCGGTCTTCGGCATCTAGTTTTCCTGTTTGGGGCGAACCAGCCCGGCCTGCATCAGTTTCTCGGCCAGAAGGTTGTTGCCCTTGGCTGCGAATACGGGGTGCTCCGGCGCGGGAGGACGCGGGGCGGGCGGCGCACTCGCGGGCCTGGAGTCGGTCTTTGCTTCGAGCTTGGTTTCGAGCTTGGTTTCGGGCTTGGGTTCGGGCGCCTGCGGATGCAGATAACGATCTTTCTTCAACGCGGCGCGCTCCAGCGCCGAATGATACGTGGTGAAGCAGCCGTCCACCTGGCGATCGTTTTCGATCAGCGCGCGCATGCATTCCATTTTGGAATCCATGTCGTCGAGGTAGTGGAGCAGCAGCGCCTCGGGAAACTGCGGCACCTTGGGCGAGCCGTATTCGAGCTTCCCATGATGGCTGAGGATCATGTGCTCCACCAGCGTCCGAACCAGCGGCGGGAAGTCCGGCAGATTGCGCAGCTTCTCTCCCACCATCCGCATCGCGATCGACATGTGGCCGATCAACTGGCCTTCGTTGGAGTACGAAAAACCGCGCTCGTAATTCAACTCGTAAATCTTACCGATATCGTGCAGCACCACGCCCGTGATCAGCAGGTCGTAATCGACGTTCGGATAATGCGCGGCGGTCGCCTTCGCGAGGCCGCAGAGGCTGAGCACGTGCTCCAGCAGTCCGCCGAGAAAGGCGTGATGAATCTGCTTCGCGGCGGGTGCGCGTCGATAGCGGCGCGCGATGTCCTCGTCGTCGAGCATTGCGTCCAGCAGGCCCTTCAGGTGCGGATTGACGATCGCCGCGACAATCGCGCGCAGTTCGCGCCACATTTCCTCCGGGTCGCGCTTCGACGCTGGGAAATAATCCGTGACCTCGATTTCGCTTTCGTCCATCCGCCGCACTTTGTGGATCGTCAACTGCGGCTTGTTGTGAAAGATCTGGACGATGCCCTTCACCTGAACAAAATCGTCGCGCTCGAAGGCGTCGAGCACGTCGCCGACGTTGTCCCACATCTTGGCGTCGAGCTCGCCCGTGCGGTCGGCCAGCAGCAGCGAAAGATAAAGTTCGCCGCCTTTTTTCTGCCGGATTTCCTTGGAGTGCACCAGAAAGCTGGTCTGGATCACCCGATTTGCTTCCAGTTGATTGACGTAGGGAGATTTCATTTCTTCTCGGGGACGGCAGCCGGATCGGTGGTCTTATCCGGAGCCTTCTCCGGGGCTTTGTCGGTCGGCGCGGCGGGGGCGGCAGCCGGGGCGGGCTTGCTCGCAGGCTTGGTGCTCTTCACGGTTCCGGCGGGGATCACCCAGAGGATGTGCTTCTTGCGGCGGGCTGCGACTTCTTCCTTGGTGGTAGTCTGCGGCTTGAGCGCGGCGACGTCCTTCCAGCGGGTGTCCTTGCCCGGCGCGGCGCCGGAATCCACGTAGCCTTCTTTGATTTCGAGGAAGGCGTCTTCGCGCAATTGCGTTAGGAAAATGCGGACCTTGCCTTCCGCCTTGGGCTGCGTCAGGCGGTCCTGAATTTCGTTCTTCACTTCTTCGAAGGAGGCCTGCCCGGCTTCGAAGCGGTCTTCCACTTTGAGGATGACGAAACCCTGCGAGCGCTTGAAGGGATCGCTCACGAAGCCCTTCTTCTCTTTGAACACCGTGTCTTCCATGGTCTTGTCCATCATGCCCTTGGGCATGGAACCGACATAGCCGCCGTTCTTCGCCGTTTCGACGTCGTCCGAGTTGTCGCGCGCCAAGTCGCTGAATTTCTCGCCTTTCCGCGCGCGCGCCACAAGGTCCTTCGCCTTCTTGTCGGCGGCGGCCGCCTGCTCGGGGCTCTTGCCTTCGGTGGAAATCACGATCTGGCTGAGGAAGACCTGCGCTTCCTTGCGCATGTACTCGCCCTTATGCTCGTCGTAGTACTTGTGCATGTCGGCTTCGGGCACGTTGATGCTGCGCATCACTTCCTGGCCGATCACGCGCTGCGTCAGCATTTCGTTCTTCATCTGCTGCTTGAAGTCTTCGAACGTCATGCCGGTCTGTTCGCGGATGAACTGCTGGAACTTGTCCGGGTCGGAGATCTTCTGCTGAACCTGGATCTCGGCCAACCGGCGCGTGACGTCCGCGTCGACGCTGATGTTGAGATCCTTGCCCTTTTGCACGAGCAGCAGGGTGTCGATCTCCTTGCGGAGCACGTCGGCGTGAGCTTCCTTCACTGCATCCTGAAGGCGCACGCCGGTCAGGCCCTGGCGCTTCGCCTCGGCCTCGACCTCCAGGCGCTTCTTCTCCAGTTCGCCGCGCGTGATGATATCGCCGTTGACTTTTGCGGCGATCTCCTCGACGACCTTGACGTTGTTATCCGCAGCGGCGGAAACCGCAAGCGAAGACGCCCCAAGGGTGGAGGCAATGAGTACTACAAACCTACGAAACATAATCTTGGTCCTTCTATTTTACCGTAATAGCGGCAGTTACGAGGCGCGCAATTGCTCCAGCTTCTCGCCCAAAAAGTGGAGGACGTCGCCGGCAGCCGTTTGCCCATCCAGAGGTAATAGCAATACGCCTGCCGGAGTGAACTGCGCGCCACGAGTTTTAGAGACGATCGCCATGAGGCGGGCCGGATCGACGCGAGTTTCCTTGTGGAACTTTATATTCAACACGTTATGGCGCCTGTCGACGGCTTCGATGCCGATCTGCTCGGCCAGGGTTTTGAGCGCCGAGTAGGCTCAGAGGTTGCGAACCGCGTCGGGGACTGGGCCATATCGATCCTCCAGTTCCTTTTCGGCACGGTCCCGGGCTTCGGCGGTCGCGGAGTTGGCGATCTGCCGGTAGGCGCGCAGGCGCTGGTTTTCGTCGCCGATATACTCGTTCGGAATCCGGATGTCCAGGCTGAGATTGAGGGCGGAGTGGATCTCCGGCACGATCTCCTCGCCCTTCAGTTCGCGGACCGTCTCTTCGAGGAGGCGGACATAGGTGTCGAACCCGACGGAATTGATGTGCCCGTGCTGCTCGCCGCCGAGCAAATTTCCGGCTCCGCGGAGTTCCAGATCGAGGGCCGCAATCTTAAATCCGGCGCCTAAGTCGCTAAATTCCTTGAGCGCGGCCAGCCGTTTACGGGCGATCTCCGTAAGCTCCGTATCCGGCGGCACCAGCAGATACGCGTAGGCACGACGGTTAGAGCGGCCCACCCGGCCTCGAAGCTGATAGAGCTCGGAGAGCCCGTAGCGCTCGGCATTTTCGATGATCATGGTGTTGGCGAGCGGGATATCCAGGCCATTTTCGATAATTGTCGTACATACCAGGATATCGAACTCGTGGCGCATGAACTGGAGCATCGTTTTCTCGAGCTCCGCCTCGCCCATCTGGCCGTGTCCGACGCCGATGCGCGCTCCAGGGACCAGTTCCTGCAGGCTCGCGGCACGCATCCAGATGGAATCGACCCGGTTGTGGAGAAAGTAGACCTGCCCGCCGCGACCGAGTTCCAGTTCAAGCGCCTGCCGGATCAATTCAGGCTGGTACGGGGCGACTACCGTGTGGATAGCCAGGCGATCTTTCGGCGGAGTCTCGATCACCGACATGTCACGCAGGCCAAGCAACGACATGTGTAGTGTTCTGGGAATCGGCGTCGCGCTCATGCTAATGACGTCGACGGCGTACTTAATCTGCTTGAGACGTTCCTTGTGTTTCACGCCGAAACGCTGCTCTTCGTCCACCAAGACCAAACCCAAATCGCGGAAGACCACATCCTGGGAAAGCAATCGGTGGGTACCGATCGCGATATCGATCTTGCCTTCCGCAAGGTCGGCCAATCCGGCCTTAATCTCCTTGGGGGTGCGGAAGCGGCTGAACATCTCCACCTTCACGGGGAAGGGTTGGAAGCGACGTTTGAACGTCTCGTAGTGCTGAAACGCAAGC
>JAOAPT010000886.1 GCA_025463045.1 Candidatus Solibacter sp. | reverse complement strand
CGCCGCCGGTGTTGAGATTCCAGCGCCAGTTTTTGTGGAAGCGCGCCATGATGAAGGGCATCTCCTGCGAAGGGCCCATCCAGCGGTCGTAATCGATGTGGGCGGGCGGCGGCGTGATCTGGTCCTGGTCTTTCGTCTTGGCGAAATCCGTCCAGCCGCCGGGGAGTCCGACCTCGACCTTGGTGACTTTTCCGATCCGGCCGTTGCGCACAAGCTCGCAGGCCTGTCGAAAGTTCGCCGTGCTGCGCTGCCAGCTTCCGGTCTGGAAGATGCGCTTGTATTTGGTGACGGCGTCGGATATCGCGCGCCCTTCGGCGAAGTTGTGGGCCAGCGGTTTTTCGCAGTAGATGTCTTTGCCGGCGCGCGCCGCGCAGTAGGCGACGATGCCGTGCCAGTGGTCCGGGACGGCGATCGAGACGGCGTCGATATCCTTGCGCGAGAGGACTTCCTCGAATGCCCGGTAAGTCTTGCAATCGGTGTTGCCGTACCGCTTGTCGATCTTCGCCTTGTTCTCCGCGGCATGCTCGTCGTCGAGATCCGCGACGGCGACGTATTGGGCGCCATCGACTTTGAGAAAGGCATCGACGTGGCCTCCGCCCATCCAGCCGACGCCGATGCTCGCAAGCGTGATTCGGTCGGACGCCGGGACGGAGCCATCGAGCCCTAGCGCGGAGGCCGGGACGATTTCCGGAAACCCGGCAGCGGCGGCGGGCAGGGTCAGCGACTTCAAGAAGCTTCGACGATTTGGCATGTGTATCTCCGAATGCAGTTAACGATATCTCAATTACAAAGGCGTTGCCGGGGCACGTTGTACGATAAAAATCGTTGACGTACGTTTTGCTTCGTAGTAGTGTTTGAGTATGAAGCGCGAACCTCAGCCCCCGCCGCTGCCGACGGGCGCGGAACTCGATATTCTGGCCGTGTTGTGGCGGCTGGGCGCGGCGACGGTGCGCGACGTTCATGAAGAACTCGGGAAGGACAACGGCTACACGACGACTCTAAAGCAGATGCAGCTCATGTTGGAAAAGGGACTGCTGAAGCGCAGCGAGCGTTTCCGTTCGCACGTCTACGAGGCGAGTGTTCCCAAGGAGCAGACCCAGCAGCAGGTGGCGGGCGATCTGCTGAAGCGGGCGTTCGACGGGTCGGCCAGCAGCCTCGTGATGGGCGCTCTGTCGGCGCGTCCGGCGTCGGAAGAAGAGCTGGCGAACATCCGTCGGATGCTGGATGCCTTCGCCAAAGAGAAAGGACGTTCGCGATGAACGCAATCGTGGAATCCCTCGGGTGGACACTGATCCACTTCCTGTGGCAGGGGCTGATTATCGGCGCTGTGTACGCGAGTGCGCGCCAGGTGGTGTCGCGGCCGAATGCGCGCTACTTATTGGCCTGTGCGGCACTGCTCGCGATGATGACGGCGCCGCTGGCGACGTGGATTGCGATGAGGCCGTCGGCAGGTCTGCCGGATCCTGCGTATCGGGTGCGCAACACGCCGCCGGCGGTGGGCGCGAGTCCGGTGACGACAGTGCTGCCTCTCGCGGTGCGTGCGACGGTGGAGTCGCCGGGGCTGATGCCGGCGGTCGTGGTCATCTGGCTGGCGGGCGCCGTCGCGTTTTGGTTGCGGCTGGCGGGTGGTTGGGTGATGGCGTCGCGGTTGCGGTCGCGGCTGGTGCGGCCGGCGCCGGCGGAATGGCAGAGCAGATTGAGAGAGCTCCGTGCGCGGATCGGTGTCTCGCGTCCGGTTCGGCTGCTGGTTTCGGGGCTGGTGCAGGTGCCGACGGTCGCGGGGTGGCTGCGGCCCGTGGTGCTGGTGCCGGTGGGTGCGCTGAGCGGCCTCCCGGTGGAACATCTCGAAGCGGTGCTGCTGCACGAACTGGCGCACATCCGGCGTCACGATTATCTGGTGAATGTCCTGCAGAGTGCGTGCGAGGCGCTGCTGTTCTACCATCCCGCGGTGTGGTGGGTATCGGGTCACATTCGCGCGGAACGTGAGCTGTGCTGCGACGATGTGGCAGTCGCGGCGAGCGGCGATGCGTTCACATATGCGCGCGCGTTGGTGGAGTGGGAGTCGTGCCGTCCGTCGCACGTGCCGGTCGCAGTCGCGGCGAACGGCAGATCTTTGACGGCCCGGATGGCAAGAATTCTGGGACAGCCGCAGGCGGCGTCGCGCAGCGGTGCGGCTGTGGTGGCGAGCGCGGCGCTGCTGTTTGGCGCGGCCTACGGAGTGTTCGCCCAGACGGCGGATCGGCCGGCATTCCAGGCAGCGTCGATCAAGCCGAATACGGCGGCGAATCCCTGGGGAATGATGCTGCGGCCGCAGCCCGGCGGGCGCTTGGTGTCGGAGAATGCGCCGCTCCTGATGCTGATTCAGAATGCGTATGCAGTGCAGGCATTCCAGGTGGTCGGCGGGCCGGCGTGGATGAACACCGTGGGCTACGATCTGGACGCCAAGCCGGAGGGCGCGACCGATCGCAAGCAGATGTGGCTGATGCTGCAGACACTGTTGGCCGACCGGTTCAAACTGGCGCTGCATCGCGAGAAGCGCGAGCTTCCGGTATATGCTCTGACGGTGGGGAAGGGCGGACTGAAGCGGACGCCGCCGAAGGAATCGGGATGCGTCGAAATGCCGCCCGATGGTTCGCCCCCTCCGGGATCGCTGCTCTGCGGGCGTGCGGTGATCAGAATGTCTCCGGAAGGCCTCAAGATGGAAGGCAGCAAGGTGCCGATGGCAGAGCTGACTCGAATGCTGTCGGCGTTGATGGGGCGTCCGGTGCTGGATCAATCCGGGGTGACGGAATTGGTCGAGGTGCATTTGAGCTTTACGCCCGACCAATCGACCGCGGGGCTGCCAGGGGCTGGAGGGCCGCGCGCTCCGGGCGGTCCGCGGCCGCCAGTCGATCCGGAAAAGCCGACGATCTTCGCGGCGGTACAGGAGCAGTTGGGGCTGAAACTGGGGACGGCGAAAGGCCCAGTGGAAGTGCTGGTGATCGATCACGTGGAGAAGCCGACGGAGAATTAAAGACCCTCTCTCGATTTGAGGCTGCGGACCTTGGTCAGGGCGGCGGCGATGTTCAAGGCGG
>JAOAPT010000445.1 GCA_025463045.1 Candidatus Solibacter sp. | reverse complement strand
AACTCCCGACCGACGAGAGCGGGTCCGCGCCCGCCGCCAGCTTCCATTCCATGACACATCGCGCAATTTGCGAGGACTAGGGATTTGCCGGCGGTCAAGTCAGAGCTGTTTCTGATTTTGTGGTAAGCCGCGCGCAGCTTCGGCGAAGCGAGTGCTCCACCCAAAAACAACGCGCCGGCGCACAGGGTTATAGAGCAGAACAGCAAATGATACGGTACTACCGCGGTGAGGAACTTCATGCTGTTCAATTAGATTGTATCAGATTATACAAAACCGGGAGTCGGTTGTGAGTAAACGAACTGATGCTAGTGTCCCGTCCCACTTAATCATTTACGGACCGGGCCCAGGTCTTGTGTGTGGATGAAAAGAGTCAGATCCAGGCATTAGATCCAACCGCCCCCATCCTGCCCTTGCGGCCCGGGTTGCCGGAACGTCAGACCCACGACTACAAACGGCATGGCGCGACGACGCTGTTTGCCGCTTTCAATATCCTGAACGGTAAGGTGATCGGCACTTGCTTGCCCCGTCATCGCGCTAAGAAGTTCATCAAGTTCCTCAATCTACTGGAAAAGGAGGTGCCCGAGGAACTTGATATCCATCTCATCCTCGACAGCTACAGCACGCATAAGAGCGCAGCAGTTCAACGCTGGCTCAAGCCGAGGAAGCGCCGCCGTTTCCACTTCCATTTCACGCCGACCAGCAGTTCCTGGCTCAACCAGGTGGAACGTTGGTTCGGCATGATGGTTGCGAGTAGGGAATTTGCCGGAGATTCCGTGGTTACCGCCCGAGACGCGGAGCTTGTCTCCGTCTTCATCGCCGCGCCTCGAAAGCGCGTTGCACCTGTGGGGAGTGCTCGGGGGCAAGTGGCGAATCACGACGCTCACGCGCGAAGTCACGCCGCGCGCACCGCGTGAGCGTCGCGATGAGACACTCAACCAAGGGGGCGAGACTCAGCCCGTACCGTGATTCAAGGCCTCGCCTCTCGCGGACGTACCTTCGGCGGTCCCCGATGGCGACCCAGTAGTCGCAATTTGAGGGCGTTGGGACTGCACCAATCACGGCAAAGCGAACGTGATCATTGCTGAGCCTGACGGCATGGCGACAAACTGCCGCTTCCCGATCATGTAGGTAATCGGCGACGAGATCAGCCTATTCCCGGTGTTGAAGCGCCACAGGATCTTACCAGAGGCAGCATCAAAGGCCATTAGGTAACCGTCTTCGTCACCCGCAAAGATGAGGCCGCCGCTCGACAGAGTTCCCGCCCAAGGAGCATGCTGGTACCGGAAGTCCCACTTGGTTTCGCCGGTGAGCGGGTCGATTGCCTTGAGAAGGCCATATTCTTCCTCCCCCGGAGTTCCCGCGACCGCGCCCCCGAAATACCGTTGGCCAGGAATAAACTTTCCCGGCGACGAATAATAAATGTCGCACCGCTCTCTCACCGCAAAATAGAAGAGCCTTGTTCTCGGGTTATATGAAGGCGCCATCCAATTCGTTGCGCCTGCCAGGCCAGGACACACCCGCGTTCCTTGCGGTGTGGGATCGCTATTCGGCAAGCGGATCGGCCGGCCCTTCGCGTCGAAACCCTTCGCCCACGTTTGTCGCGCGAATGGCGTGGCAGAAAGAAACTCGCCAGTCTGGCGGTCTAACATGTAGAAAAACCCATTGCGGTTTGCCTGCACGACAACCTTCCGGTCGTGGCCCTTCCATTTCACGTCGAGCAGCATCGGCGATTGACACGCATCCCAGTCGTGAAGGTCATGTGGAACGAACTGGTAATCCCATTTCAGCAATCCCGTGTCGGCGTCCAGTGCCACGAGCGCCGCGGTATAGAGATTATCGCCGGCTCTGGTCTCGCCCGACAAAGCGGGGCTAGGATTCCCGATGCCCCAGTACAATAAGTTCAGCTTCGGGTCAAACGTGCCGGTCAACCAAGCGGCTCCGCCACCAAGTTTCCACGAATCGCCATGCCACGTATCGCCGCCAGGCTGTCCGGGTTCCGGGATCGTCCAAAACCTCCATACCCGCCGCCCGGTCGCGGCGTCGTAGGCGTCCATGAACCCGCGCGTACCCTTTTCTTCGCCGCCCGATATGCCGACGACGACCTTGTCCTTCACGACTAGCGGAGCCAAGGTCGCGATGTAGGCGCTCTTGCTCGGAACCATCCGCGATTCCCAAGCGACGTCCCCTGTTCTGAGATCCAGCGCAAGCAGAGAACCCTCGGGCGTCACCATGTAGAGGAGCTTTCCCAAGATCGCGAGGCCCCGGTTGGCGGACGGGTTTTCGGAGTATTTGTGGCGCCACAACTCTCGCCCGGTTCGCCCGTCCACCGCAAAGACATTTCCGCTGGCTGCGGTGAAATACATGATCCCATCCACCACGACGGGAGCGGTTTCGAAAGCCCCGGAGACACCGGTTTGATACATCCATTCCGGCCGAAGCGTTTTAACGTTCGCGGCGTTGATCTGATCGAAGTCGCGGTGTCGCATGCCGCTGTAGTCTCCCCAATATGTGAGCCAATTTTGGGGCTCCTCAAGCGCGTTAACGATTCGTTTGTAAGTTACCTGGGCAGGGAGTGGCCTGAAGGCTGCGAGGATCGCGGCAGCAAGGAGGAGTCTGTTCATCTGAGTTGTCGTATCGCTGTTCCAGTGCCGCCTTTGACCACGCCGCGTAAGGTCGAGAGGTAGGCCAACAGGTCTTCGAGGTCGCGAGGAGGAAGGCTCGAATAGGTCGGCATCAACGATTTCTTTTCATGGGTTACCTGCCTGATCTCGCTTTTGTCGAACGTGATGAATTTCTGCGACTGGTCGCGCAGTTGAAGTGTGAACGAATCTTCGTTGATTCTGATTCCGGTCACGCGTCGCCCGTCCACTGTCGTTACCGTAACCCCATCGCCGCCGGGTGTTATGTCAGCCGACGGGTTGAGGAGCGATTGCTTGAGAAACTCGTAGGAGCGACCCGCGCCGACGCGCGTCAGGTTCGGACCGAAGACGCTGCCGGCGTCATCGATCAGATGGCACCCGGCACATCCCAGCCCCGAGTAGACCCGTTTCCCGCGCTCTGCGTCACCAGTCGGATGAGCGTTGCCGCCGACGATTGGCGAGGACAAACTCCGGATGTAAACAACAATGTTGCGCTCTTCTTCGTCAGTGCCAGCAAAGGCCGGCATCGAGCTACCCGGGATCCCCTCACGGATCACGGCCAGAAGTTCGTCGTCCGAGGAGCCATGCAGGAACTCCCGACCGACGAGAGCGGGTCCGCGCCCGCCGCCAGCTTCCATTCCATGACACATCGCGCAATTTGCGAGGAATAGGGATTTGCCGGCGGTCAAGTCAGAGCTGTTTCTGATTTTGTGGTAAGCCGCGCGCAGCTTCGGCGAAGCGAGCGCTCCACCCAAAAACAACGCGCCGGCGCACAGAGTTATAGAGCAGAACAGCAAACGATTCCGTACTACCGCGGTTAGGAATTTCATGCGGTCTAATGAATTGTATCAGATTAAACAGAAACTGCAAGAAAATTGTAAGTATACTAACTAATGCTAGGGGTCGGCGCGAGGTTTCTAACCCAAGAAACCCCCAAGACCAGCGTCGATGCTGAGGCGATCGATGAACCCCAGTGCGAAT
>JAOAPT010000864.1 GCA_025463045.1 Candidatus Solibacter sp. | reverse complement strand
CACGTCGGGGAGTTTCGCTGTGCTGCCGCGATCGCGCCTTTCGCCGATCACGAGGATGATGCGGCGGCGGCCAGGCGGACGGTGCTCGAGCATGGCGAGCGATTCGTGCAGGGCGTCGAGCATGTGCGCGTCGCCACCCTCTTTGCGGAGCATGCGGAGCGCATGGATGACGTCATCGGGGCTGCCGCTGAAATCCTGATGCTTCTGGACACTGTCGCTGAAGGAGACGACGGCGGTGGCTCCGGCATCGGCGGCGAGCAATTGCGCGAAGAGAATGCCGCTGCCGCCGAGCTTATCGATGACGGCGCCTGAGTTCGCGCTGGTCTGTACGGCGACGACTAAGTCGATGGGGTAAGTCATCCAATCCATCTGTATCGACTGCGGCACACTGTCGTCATAGAGAATCAGGTCGTCGACGGTCAGGCCGTCGACATAGCGGCCCTTGGAATCGGTAACGGTGGTGGGCGCGAGCACGAGCGTGCCGGTGCTCTTGAACTGACCCGACGCCGCGCAGGCGAAGACGAGGATGGCAGCAGCGGCGCGCATAAGGGAAGCTTGTGGCAGTTTTGGGGCCAGTCGGTGTATAGGACAATCGAGTATGTCGAAGTGGATCCTCGTCGTGTGGCTGAGTGTCGCGCGGGGAGTCGCACAAGACGCGCCCGCGTCTCCGTTGATCAAGCTGAACGTGGTGGCGGTGGACGTGCGCGGGCAGAGTGTCGGCGATCTGAAACGCGAGGAGTTCGAGGTCTTCGACAACGGCAAGTCGCAGCATATCGCATCTTTTCGCCGCAACGATGCGAAGCCGCTGCGCGCGATCCCCGTCGCGAAGGACGAGGTGTCGAATCGCTCGGGCACGCAGTTGACGCGCGCGACCGTGATTCTGTTCGACCTGCTGAATGCGCGGATGGACGATCGCGCGTTCGCCGTGAACCAGATGATCCCGGCGCTGCACCACGTGGAGGACAGCGGGAGCGTCTTTCTGTACATCCTGACGATGAACGGGACGCTGTACCCGATTCACCCGCTACCCGGACCGGAGGCCGTGACGGAGCGCGCGGCGAAGCCGTGGACCGACGATATCAAGGCGCTGCTCGACGACGCGGCGAAGAAGTTGTTCCGGCTGCGGCCGACGAATCTAACAGTCGATGAGCGCGTGCACATGACGTACGACGCGCTCGAGACGCTGGCGGCGAAGTTGGGCGAGAGTCCCGGGCGGAAGAGCCTGATCTGGATCAGTCACGGGATGCCGATCTCGATCGGCGCGCGATCGGGCGCGACAGACGAGATCGATTACACGCCGCTGTTGCAGCGGCTGACGGCGACGCTCGATCGCGCGAACGTGGCGGTCTATCCGGTGCGTCAGCCGGGATCGCTGGCGCCCGGAGTGAGCGAGAGCCTGGCGAACGGGATGGGCAGCACGGAGACGCTCGAGCAGTTCGCAGGGTTGACCGGCGGGCGCGCGTTCGGCACGGTGGATGTCGCGGGCGCGGTGACGCAGGCGGCGAACGACGCGCGGCTGAGTTATCTGATTGCGTTCGATCCGCCGCTCGATAAGTGGGACGGTAAGTATCACAAGCTTCGCGTGGTGTGTTCGCGGAAGGGCGTGCGGCTGCAGACGAAGCAGGGATACTACGCGTTCGCCGGCGATGCGCACGACGGCGATCAGGAGAAGGCGGCGATCGAGACGGCGATCGCGAGCCCCTTCGATCTGGCGGAGATCGGGCTGTATGCGAAATTGACGCCCGATGGGAAAGGCGCGCGGTCGATGAAGTTGGACTTCCGGATCGACGCGGCGGACGTGGTGCTGACGCCCGCGGGCGAGGCGTTCAAGGCGCAGATGGTGGTGGCGTTCTCGGGATTCGGGGCGGACGGCCGTTCGGAGACTTCCGCGCCGGGGACGTTCACGCCGCGACTGACGGTAGAGCAGCGCGAGCGCGCGATGCAGGAGGGGCTGGCGATGACGCGTGCCGTGACGCTGCCGGGGTCGATCAAGAAGCTGCGGGTGATTGTGTATGACCGGGCGACAGGAGCGATCGGGTCGGTGACGCTGCCGGTTGTGGATTAGTGGAAGGACTCGCCGCGCGAGAGCATGCCGAGGATCAGCTCCACGCGGCGCTGGCGGGTCTCGGGTTTCTTCGCGGTCTGCAGGCGATAAGCGATCGCGTAGCGGTTGGCCTTATTCAGCGATTCGAAGAAGGACTGCGCCTTTTTGTCTTTGGCGAGCGTGGCGAGAAAATCTTCGGGGAACGTCGCGTTGCTGGGCGAATCGTACGCGGCTTGCCAGCGTCCGTCCGTCTTCGCAGCGTCGATTTCGGCCTGGCCAGCGGGCTTCATGCGGCCCGCGGCGATTAAGCGGCCGGCGTGCTGCGTGTTGATCTTCGACCAGCCGCCGCGAGCACGGCGCGGAGTGAACTTCTGACGCCAGGAGAGGTCGTCGTGTTTTTGCTTCTGGCCGTCGATCCAGCCGAAGCAGAGCGCCTCATCGAGCGCTTCGGCGTAGGTGAGCGAGGCGGTGTCCGACGCTTTCTTGAAGATCTGCAGCCAGATGCCGGGAGACTTGCGATGGTTCGCCGTCAGCCATTTGCGGAAGGCCGCGGGATTGGGGAAGGCGAGAGTCTCGAGGGCGTCGGGCACGGGAATTCCTCCTTCGTACAGTATCGGCGATCGGGAATTACGGAACACAAGGTCTGAGACGTGCCGATGAACACGGCGCGGCAGAGGCGCAACCAAAGAGAAACCTTTAGCCGCCGATGAACGCCGATGAACGCCGATAAAAAAGAGGGATCAGGGTGCGAAAAAGAAAAACGCCGGTCGGGGGGTGACCCGCGACCGGCGATTGAGTAACTGCTGAATGAAGAACTAATCGCCGAAGCTGCCGACTTCTTCCTTCTCTTCGACCTTCTTCTTGGCGGCCGGCTTTGCCACCGGGATGTTCACCAGCGGAGCGGTCGCCGGAGCAGGGG
>JAOAPT010000849.1 GCA_025463045.1 Candidatus Solibacter sp. | reverse complement strand
CCGGCACGCGCGTGACTACCGCTGATGGCGCCGCGATGGAGATGAATCCGCGCCCGGTGGATATCGCCGTCGACAAGCCGGTCGGCGAAACGGGCAAAGACAGTCAGTTGGACGCCGCGGCGAAAGAACTGCTGAGACAACTCGGCGCGAAGAAGTAGTTACGGCGCGACCACTCCGTTGAAGGGGCGCACTCCGCGCGTTACGCGAGCGCGGCTTCGATGGCAGGGCGTCACGCGGTCAGGGCGCGCGGGATGCGGCGGCGCTTCATACGGGCGCGGTGGGATGCGGGGCATTACTTCGCGCCGGCGCGGCGTTTGGCGACGTTTGCAAGGGCGGACCAATCGAGGTCGGCGTCGCCGTTGGCGATGGCGTCGAGGAAGTTGTCGCGGAGGATGCTGGCAAAGGGGAGCGGGACGTGGGCGGCATCGCCGGCGGCGAGCGTGAGGCGGACGTCTTTGAGTCCGAGCGGGAGTTTGAATCCGGCCGGGGAGAAACGCTCTTCGGCGATGAGGGTGCCGTAGGTCTTGTAGGCGGGCGCGGCGAAGAGGGTGTTGGTCAGCATCTCCACGAAGTCTTTCGGGGCGACGCCGTGGCTGCGGACGAGTTGGGCGGTTTCGCCGATCGCCTCGATCGCGCAGGCGAGCATCATGTTGGCGGCGAGTTTCACGATGTTAGCCTTCTCGGGCTGTTCGCCGAAGCGCCAGGTTTTCTGGCCCAACACATCGAATAACGGCTGGAGGCGATCGATCGCATCCGGCGCGCCGGCGGCGAGGATGTTCAGCTTTCCGGCAGCGGCGGCATCGGGGCGGCCGAGGACGGGCGCGGAAACGTATAGCACTCCGCGCGCCGTGTGGAGCGGGGCGATTTCACGCACGAGGGCGACGGACACCGTCGCCATGATGACGTGGATCGTGCCGGGGCGCATGGCAGTTAGCAGGCCATCACGGATCAGGACGCCGCGGACGGCATCGTCGTCCGCGAGCATCGAGATGATTACCTCGGCTTCGGCCAGGGCGAGCAGCGAATCGGCGGCTTCGGCGCCTTTATCGACAAGGGGTTTGAGTTTTTCCTGCGAGCGATTCCAGGCACGCAGGCGATGGCCCGCAGCGAGGAGGCGCGATGCCATCGCGGCTCCCATGTTTCCGGCTCCGACGATGGCAACGAACATCGGACCTACACTCCCCAGCAGTAATCCTCGACGGCCTTTTCGATGGTTTCGTCTTTTTCCGTGAGGCGCATCAGTTCGAGACGAATGGCGTCGACCAAGGCCTTCCAACTCGCCTCGATCACGTTGTCGCTTACCCCAACTGTACTCCAACTGCGGCGATGATCGCTCCACTCGATGAGGACGCGAACGTTTGCGGCGGTACCTTTATTGCTGTCGAGCACGCGAACTTTGTAATCAGTGAGACGAACGTCGGCGATCTGCGGGTAGAGTTTGCTGAGGCACTTGCGGAGGCAGACCTGAAGCGCATCGAAGGGGCCGTGGCCGGTCTCGGTTGCCGAGTGGATTCCGTCCTGCGACTTGAGCGTGACGGTCGCGGTGGAGTGACTGGCGGAAGTCCCGGCAGCGCGGGTCGAGACTTCGTAGCTCTCGACGTCGAAGAAGTGCATGCCGGGATGGAGGGCTTCGCGGACGAGGAGTTCGAAGGTTCCTTCGGCCGCCTCGAGTTCGTAGCCTTCGTACTCCATCTGCTTGATGCGTTCGAGGAGGACGCGGCGGGTGTCTTCTTCGAGGCGATCGGCGAGTCCGTGCTGCTTGAGCTTATAGATGATATTGCCGCGGCCCGAGAGATCGCTGACGAGGACGCGCTGGCGGTTGCCGACGGCTTCGGGTTTGATGTGCTCGTAGGTCGCGGAATCTTTCAGGACGGCGCTGACGTGGACTCCGCCTTTGTGGGCGAAGGCGCTCTTGCCGACGAAGGGTTGATCGTTGCGCAGCGGGAGATTCGCGAGTTCGGCGATGAAGCGGCAGACGCCGGCGAGGCCGCCGAGCTTTTCGGGGCCGATGGTGGTGTGGCCGAGCTTGAGTTCGAGGTTGGCGATGACGCTCGCGAGATTCGCGTTGCCGCAGCGCTCGCCATAGCCGTTCATGCAGCCCTGCACCTGCGTGGCACCGGCTTCGACGGCAGCGATCGTGTTCGCCACGGCGAGATCGCTATCGTTGTGCGTGTGGATACCGATGATGCCGTCGAAACGCTTGCGGACTTCGGCGACGATTTCGACGAGGCGTCCGGTGATGGTACCGCCGTTGGTATCGCAGAGGCAGAGGACGCTCGCGCCCGCGATGGCCGCGGCTTCGAGAGTACGCAGCGCGTACTCGGGGTTCGCGATGTAGCCATCGAAGAAGTGCTCGGCGTCGTAGACGACTTCCTTGCCGTGACTCTTGATGTAGGCGACGGTCTCGGAGATCAGGACGAGATTTTCGTCCTCTGTGATGCCGAGCGCGCGCTTGACGTGTAGGTCCCACGTCTTGCCGAAGATGCTGACGACGGGTGTTCCGGCTTCGACGAGGGCGCGGACGTTGCGGTCTTCGTCCACCGGGTTCTTGGCGAAGCGGGTGCTGCCAAAGGCGGTGAGTTTCGCGTGCCGGAGATTGAGTTCACCGGCACGCGCGAAGAAATCCTTGTCTTTGGGGTTGCTGCCGGGCCAGCCGCCCTCAATGTAATCAATACCCAGATCGTCCAGCTTCTGCGCAATGATGAGCTTGTCATCCACGGAGAAAGAGATCGACTCGCCTTGCGTGCCGTCCCGGAGCGTCGTGTCGAAGGTAAAGATTTTCATAGAAGTACCCTTTAGAAAAGTGGACAGGCCGGGAGGCCTGTCCTATGCTACTGGTACGCCGACTTCCTTCTTCTTCTTGAGGAAGGTCATCATTTCGCGGAGCGATCGGCCGACGACTTCGATCTGGTCGTTGTGGCCCGCTTCGCGCATGGCGAGGAATTTCTTGCGGCCGGTCTTATTTTCTTCGATCCACTGGCGGGCAAATTCGCCGCTCTGAATTTCGGAAAGAATCTTCTTCATCTCGGCGCGGGTCTGGTCGTTGACGACGCGCGGTCCGCGCGTGTAATCGCCATATTCGGCGGTATCGCTGACGCTGTAGCGCATGTAGCTGAGGCCGCCTTCCTGGATCAGGTCGACGATCAGCTTGAGTTCGTGGAGACACTCGAAGTAGGCGATTTCGGGAGCGTAGCCGGCCTCAACGAGCGTCTGGAATCCGGCGCGGATGAGTTCGGCGGCGCCGCCGCAGAGGACGGCCTGTTCACCGAACAGATCGCTTTCGGTTTCCTCGCGGAAGTTGGTGTCGATGACGCCGGCCTTGAGGCAGCCGAGGGCGAGCGCGTAGGCGAGAGATTTCTGGAGCCCTTCACCGGTCGCGTCCTGGTGGACGGCGACGAGCGCGGGCACGCCGACGCCTTCGGTGTAGAGTTCACGCACGCGATGGCCGGGCGCCTTCGGCGCCACCATGGTCACGTCGATATCGGTGGGCGGCGTGATCTGACCGAAGTGGATGTTGAAGCCGTGGGCGAACATGAGCGTCTTGCCGGCCGTCATGTGCGGGGCGATCTCCTTGTTGTAGAGATCGGCCTGGATGTGATCCGGGACGAGGATCATGACGACGTTCGCGGCTTTGGCGGCGTCGGCGGGCGACAGGACTTTGAGCCCGGCGGCTTCGGCTTTGGCGGTGCTTTTGCTGCCCGCGGGAAGACCGACGACCACGTCGACTCCGGAATCGCGGAGGTTCAGCGCGTGGGCGTGGCCCTGGCTGCCGTAACCGATGATGGCGACTGTGCGGCCGGCGAGGTAGTCGAGGTTTCCGTCTTTTTCGTAATAGCGATTAGGCATGAGTGCTCCAATTTCAGAATGTCGTTTCTAGACTGCTGCTTTCGTGGGAACAGGGGGCTGGAGGCGAAGCTTCTTGGATTCCAGCGCGATGGCGAGAGCGCCGCTGCGGGTGACTTCGACTTCGCCGTAGCTACCCATGACGTCGATGAATTCGCCGAGTTTTTCGGGATCGCCGGTGACTTCGATGGCGAAGCCCTCGGTGGAAGAATCGACCACGCGGCCGCCGAAGATTTCGGCTTCCTTCAGAACGGCGGTGCGGGATTCGAGCGTGGTGCGGATGCGGAGCAGCACGAGCTCGCGGATGACCGCCGGTGACTCCGTGAGGTCGTTGGCCTGCAGGACGTTGATCAGCTTGTTCATCTGCTTGATCACCTGAAGGCGCTGGGTGGAATCGACATCCACCACGATGGTCATGCGGGAGAGCTCGGGATCGAGCGTGCGCCCGACGGTGAGGCTTTCAATGTTGTAGCCGCGCTGGCTGAGCAATCCGGTTACGCGCATGAGCGCGCCGGGCTTGTTTTCGAGTAAGAGTGAGATAACTTGCAGCATGTCGATTGACCTTGTTTGTTCGCCGGTTATTTCGCGGGCACGGCTACCGGTTGAGGCGGGCCGAGCACCATTTCGTGGATGGCGCCGCCGGCGGGCACCATGGGGTAGACGCACTCGAACGGCGTCACCTTGACGTTCAAGAGGTAGGGACCGGGTTCGCGGACCGCTTCTTCGAGGGCGGAGGCGAGTTCCCAGGGCTTATCGATGGTACGACCCTTGAAGCCGTAGGCCGCGGCGAGCTTCTCGGCGTCGGGGAAGCAATCGAGCTCGACAGAGCTGAGGCGGTTGTTATAGAAGAGGGTCTGCCACTGGCGGACCATGCCGAGGTGGCCATTGTTCATGACGATGATTTTGATGGGCAGGCCGTGGCTGGCGATGGTGGCGAGCTCGGGGATGGCCATCTGGAAGCCACCGTCACCGGAGATGGAAAAGACGAGCTTATCGGGGCGCGCGAACTGTGCGCCGACGGCGGAGGGGAGGCCGAAGCCCATGGAGCCGAGTCCGCCGGAGTTGATCCAGAGGCGCGGCTCGTTGAAGCGGCAGAGCTGCGCGATCCACATTTGATGCTGGCCGACGTCGCTGGTGATGATAGCCTCACCGCCGGAGAGGCGATCGATCTCCGCCATGAGGTGCTGCGGCTTGATTTCGGAGTCGCTGCGCGGCGTGTCGTAGGGGTGTTCGTCTTTCCAGGCGCGGATCTGGTGCCACCAGGCGCGACGGGCGGCGGTGCGCTTTTCGTTTGGCTCCGCCGGAGTTTCGATGAGCATCCTGTTGAGCTTGGCAAGGACGCGTTTGACATCGCCGACGATGGGCACTTCGGGAGTGCGGATCTTGCCGACTTCGGCGGGATCGATATCGACGTGGACGACTTTGGCGTGCGGCGCGAAGGCGGCGAGACGGCCGGTCACGCGATCGTCAAAGCGGACGCCGAGGGCGATCAGGAGATCGGCATTCGACATCGCCATGTTGGCGGCGTAACTGCCGTGCATGCCGGGCATGGAGATGAAGTTCTTGTGGCTGCTGGGGAGGGCGCCGAGTCCCATGAGGGTGTTGACGGCGGGCGCGTCGGTGAGCTCGACGAATTCGCGGAGCTCGGCTGCGGAGTTGGCGGCAACGATGCCGCCGCCGGCGTAGACCAGCGGGCGGTCGGATTCCTGGATGAGCTGGAGCGCGCGGCGGATCTGGCCGGTGTGGCCTTCGGTGAAGACCTTGTAGCCGGGGAGGTGGATGGAGGTGACGGGCTGGTAGTGGCCCATGCCCTGGAGGACGTCCTTCGTGATATCGACGAGGACGGGACCGGGACGTCCGGTGGCGGCGATATAGAAGGCCTCGTGGATGATCTGGGGAAGATCCTCGAGTTTCTTGACGAGGTAGTTGTGCTTGGTGCAGGGGCGGGTGATGCCGAAGGTGTCGGCGTCCTGGAAGGCGTCGCTGCC
>JAOAPT010000844.1 GCA_025463045.1 Candidatus Solibacter sp. | reverse complement strand
GTCAATCGGAGCCGCGACGGTTACGGAGCGGTGGTCACAAGAGAAGGCCTCCGCTCCCCTGAAAATAACGCTCTAAGAAGCGATTCATGCATTTTCATCCCTTGTTGCGGCCCCGAACGGGGCCATGAAGAACTCCGTTGAAGAACGCCAATCAGAGCGCGACCATAAGGGAGCGCCGAGCGCCCGTCAAGTGACCACCGCTCCCTTACGGTCGCGGCTCCGATTGGGGCTCGGATCTTCATTCCCTTTGATGGGCCGCAGGCCCATGGGACGTGACCGGCCATCCAATTGCAAATAAAACGTGTACGCTATCATGGACTTGGTGCGATCGCTGCTCGCCTACTTCCTCTGCTTGATCGTGCTTCTGGCGGCTACCTCCCGGCACCTTCTGGCGGAAGACCAGAAGTACGATGGCATGCCGGTGATCAACATTCGATTCGATCCCCCGGTGCAACCGCTGGAAGGATCGGAACTCTTCGAGATCCTTCCGCTGAAGCGCGGCCAACCGCTACGCATGGCGGTGGTGCGCGAAAGCATCGACCGCCTCTTCGCGACGGGCCGGTATGCCGACATCCAGGTGGATATCTCACCCTACAACGGGGGCGGAGTGATCGTCACTTTCATCACGAAGAATAGCTGGTTCATCGGCGATGTCTCCGTCGCGGGGAAAGTGGCGGAACCGCCGAACCCGGGGCAGTTGGCCAACGCCAGCCGGTTGGAACTGGGCCAACCGTACACCGACCGCGCCCTGGACGTAGCGATCACGGCACAGCGGCGGCTGCTCGAAACCAACGGCCTGTACTTGAGCACGATCCGCCCGGTCTTCGACTACGATACGACGCACCAGCAGATCAACATCCGGTTCGAGATCAACAGCGGGAAGCGGGCGCACTTCGGTCCGCCGGTGCTACTGGGCGATCTCAAGATGGATCCACGCCGGATTATGACGGCCACCAAATTCCGCCGCTGGATCATCAATACTTGGAAGCCCGTAACGCAGGTGCGTGTGCGCGAGGGACTGGATAGCGTGCGTGCCCTGTATCAGAAGGAGAACCGCCTCGAAGCCAAGGTGGTGCTGGAATCGATGAAGTTCGAGCCCGAGCTCTGGGAACTGATACCGACGCTGAACATCGACGCGGGACCGCACATTCAGGTGAACACGGTGGGCGCGAAGGTTTCGCAGCGCAAGCTGCGCCGCTATGTCCCGATCTTCGAAGAGCACGCGGTGGATCGGGATCTCCTGGTGGAAGGCGCCAACAATCTGCGCGACTACTTCCAATCGCAGGGATATTTCGAGGCGCAGGTGGAGGTCGTGCCCCAAAAGGTGATCAACGACAAGGCCAATATCGATTTCCTGGTGAACACGGGCAAGCAGCACAAACTGGTGGCGGTCTCGATCACCGGCAACCATTATTTTTCCACCGACGTGATTCGCGAGCGCATGTTTCTGCAGACTGCCAGGATTCTGCAGTTCCCGCACGGGCGGTACAGCGAGAGCCTGCTTCGCCGCGACAAACAGACGATCGTGAATCTTTACGAGTCGAACGGCTTTCGCGATGTCAAAGTGACTTCGCGTTCGGTGGATGACGAAGGCGGCAAAGTCAATAATCTGGCCGTGTATATCTACATCGAAGAGGGTCCACAGTACCTGGTCGGGCACGTTCAGGTCGAAGGCGTGGAGAAGCTGGATAGGTCGCGAGTTTTGAGCAAGCTCAGTTCGGTGGAGGGCCAGCCGTTCAGCGAATTCAACGTGGCGGTGGACCGGGACACGATTCTTGCCCAGTACTTCGACAGGGGCTTCCCGCATGCGACCTTCGATTGGACGTCCAAGGCCGGCGCGGAGCCGCACCGCATCGACCTGATGTTCACGATTCACGAGGGGCAGCAGCAATTCGTCCGCGAGGTCATCGTCACCGGACTGAAGACCACGAAGCCTTCGCTGGTATCGCGAAACCTGCGCCTCAATCCGGGAGATCCGCTTTCACCGACGGCGATCACCGACACACAGCGGCGACTCTACGATCTGGGAATTTTCGCCAAGGTGGATGGCGCGATCGAAAATCCCGATGGCGAAACGGCTCGCAAATACGTGCTGTTCAATGTGGAAGAAGCGGCGCGCTATTCCGTGGCCGTCGGCTTGGGCGCCGAGTTGGGACGCATCGGCGGCTGCCAAACGTGCCTGGACGCGCCGGCGGGGCAAACGGGATTCTCGGGCCGAGTGTCGCTCGATGTCACGCGAAATAACATCTGGGGACTGGGGCACAGCCTGAGCCTTAGGACCCGCGTGTCGACACTGGAGCGCCGCGGACTATTGACGTACACCTGGCCGCGCTTCCGCTCGCTCGATCACTTCAATCTCACGTTCAACGCGCTCTACGACGATTCGCGCGACGTGCGCACGTTTTCCTCCAAGCGGCTGGAAGGCTCGGTGCAATTGTCGCAGCGATTCTCCAAGGCCACCACCTTTTTTTACCGCTACACGTACCGGCGCGTCAGCGTGGACGAAGCAACGCTCAAGATTTCGCCGTTTCTGATCAACCTGCTCTCCCAGCCCGTGCGGGTCGGGATTCTCTCCTTCGCCTGGGTGCAGGATCGCCGCGATGATCCGGTGGATCCGCACAAAGGCATTTACAGCACCGTGGACATAGGACTGGCGGAGGGAGCGTTCGGCTCGGAGCGTAACTTCATGCGCGTGCTGGCGCGCAACGCCACTTACCATCCGCTGGGCAAGCGGCTGGTGCTGGCGCGCAGCCTGCAGATCGGCGACATCTACGGCTTCAACAATCAGGGCGATCCGGCGAATGCAATCCCTCTGCCGGAGCGTTTCTTCGGCGGCGGCGGGACGTCGCATCGCGGCTTTCCGGAAAATCAGGCGGGTCCGCGCGATCTGTCCACAGGCTTTCCGCTGGGCGGCACGGCGCTGCTCTTCAATCAGACGGAGCTGCGTTTCCCGCTGATCGGCGACAACATCTCCGGAGTGGGATTTCACGACTTCGGCAACATCTATTCCAGCTCGAACCACTTCTCGCTCCGTCAAACGCAGCGGGACCTGAGCGACTTCGATTACATGGTGCACGCCGTGGGCTTCGGCATCCGCTACCGCACGCCGGTGGGTCCGCTGCGCGTCGATTTGGGATACAGCATCAACCCCCCGAAGTTTTTCGGGTACAAGGGAACGCAGCAGGACCTGCTGAACGCGGGACGCGACCCTTGTCTGAACTCGAACAAGTGCGTGGTGCAGAGCGTCAGCCATTTTCAATATTTCTTTTCCATCGGGCAGACATTTTGAGGATTGCAAATTCAATTCGCGTGATCTTAGCGGCGCTGCTGGTGACGTGCGCGCACGGCGAGATCGTCGACCGCATCGCGGTCTCCGTGGGCCGCCGCGTGATCACGCAGACTGACCTGGACCGCGCGATCCGGGTAGCGGCATTTCAGGACGGCGTGAAACCGGATTTCAGCGCGGCGCACAAGCAAGCCGTGGTACAGGCGCTGATCGAACAGAAGCTGATTCAGAACGAGCTGGAGAGCAGCCGGTATCCGCTGCCCGACCCCTCAGAACTGGCCCCCGCCATTGAGCGCTTCAAGAAGGAACACTTCAAGGACGATGCCGCCTATCACGCGGCGCTCGCCGACTACGGAATCACCGAACAGGATTTTCTCGACATGCTGTTATGGCAGCGCACGCTGCTACTATTCGTCCAGGTGCGTTTCGAAACCGGCGTGCAGTTCACCGATGCCGAAGTGGAAGATTATTTCGAGAAGAAAGTGAAACCGGCGGCCGAAGCGGCGCACCCGGGCCAGCCGATCTCGATCGAAGATTTCCGCGACCAGATCAGTAGAACGTTGACCGGCGAGCGCACCGATCAGCAAATGGATACATGGCTGCGCGACGTGCGCCGACGCACCAACATCGTGATTCACGAAGAGGTGCTGCGATGAAAAAACGCCGCAGGCGCATCCTGTTGCGCGTGACGCTAGCCCTGATGCTGCTGGCGGTGATCGCCGTCATCAATGTGGTGGTACTTCTGCAGAGCACCTGGTTCTTCGAGAAGGTGCGGCAGCAAATGATCTCCACCGTGGAGAAGGCGACCGGCGGGCGCGTGGAAGTGCGAAGCTTCCACTTCGACTGGAAACAACTCCGTGCCGACGTGCACGAGTTCGTGATTCACGGCACCGAACCCGCCGATAGGCCGCCGCTATTTCGCGCGGGCTCGGTGACGGTCGGCCTGCGGCTGCTTTCTCTCTGGAAGCGCGACATCGATGTCCAGTATCTGAAGGTGACGGACCCGCGGGTCTACCTGATCATCGGACCCGATGGCGGCACCAACGTCCCGGCGCCCAAGTTGAAATCGACGGGCAAGGGCGGTTCGCCGGTGGAAGATATTCTGAAGCTCGCGATCGGGCGCTTCACGCTGGAGCACGGCGTGGTCGAGGTGCAAGGGCAGACCCGAATCCCCTTCGCAGCGCGCGGCGAGAATCTGAATCTCAATCTGGCGTACGAACTCGCCGGCCCGCGATACCGCGGCACGCTGGCCATCCAGCCGCTCGATCTCAGCTATGACGACTACGGTCCCGTGCCGTTCACGGTGAACATGGGCCTGACGATGGAGAAGAACCGGATCTCGCTCGATTCCGGCAAACTTTCAACCTCCGCGACACAGATCGACGTGTCGGGCGCGCTCGAAGATCTGGCGGCGCCCCACGCGCATCTCCGGTATGAGGCTCGCGTAGCGCTGCCCGATATCGCGCGCATCTTCCGCGTGCCGGAGCTCCGTGCCGGGCGCGCGGTGGCCGTGGGAACCGGTCAATGGACTCCGGCCGCGGGCTTTTCTCTCGCAGCGAAGGTCAACGCGAACGGAGTGGAGTATCGCGACAGCAATGTCCGCCTGGTGGATTTTCGCGCCGATGGCGCGGCGACGGTCGTCGGCGGCAAAGGAGTGGATGCTTCGGGCATGAGAATCGCCGGATTTTACGCGTACGAAAAACATCGCGAGCCGGTGGAGGGACGCCTCGAACACTTCGCGCTCCGCCACAAGGATATCGATATCAACGGCGTGGATCTGAATCTTCTCAGCGGCTCCTTCCGCGGACAGATTCGGGTACGCGATCTCAATGCGTACCTCGTCACCGGCGAACTCAGCGGCATCGACAGCCGGCGCACCGTGGCGATGTATAGCAGCGAGCCGCTGCCGTGGGACGCGCTGGTGTTCGGGCCGGTGAAACTGGAAGGCTCGCTGAAAGATGGGACGAGCCTGCAGGCGACCGCCCAGCTTCGTCTGGCGCCGGCGGTATCGGGCGACGCGGTCAGCGGCGAAGTCAACGCGAGGTACATTGCGCGAAACCACACGCTCGATCTGGGACGCTCCACGGTGTCGTTGCCGCATTCGCGCGCAACGCTCTCGGGTGCGATCGGCGGCGAGTTGAAGGTACATGCCGAGACCAGCGATCTGAACGACATTCTTCCGGTGCTGGCCACGAGTGCCGCGAAGTTGCCGGTGAAGCTGCGCAATGGCTCGGCGGTCTTCGATGGCACGGTGGCGGGGAACCTCAAGAATCCGCGCGTGAGCGGACATCTGCACGCCGTCAACGCGGCCTACGAAGACCAGACCGTGGACGCGCTCGATGCGGATGTAGTGGTGTCGGCGGATTACCTGCGGTTGCAGAATGCTTCCGCCGCGGCGGGGCCGTTGCGCGCACAGTTTCAGGGTTCGGTGGGGCTGAGCGAATGGAAGACTGCGCCGGCGAGCCCGATCGCGGGCACAGCCACGTTGCGCAATGCCGCCATTTCGGAAATCGCCACGCTGCTCAAGACCAAAGACCTTCCGGTGAGCGGTACGCTGAATGGCTCCGCGCAAGTCAACGGCACGCTCGACAAACCGCGAGTGCAGGGCGATATCGAAATGCTCAAGGGACAACTGCGCGACGAACCCTTCGACCGGCTGGCGGCGCACGCGACCTACGGCTCGAACACGCTGGAGATCGCCGACGGACAACTCACTGCAGGCGCCAAACAGGTGCACGTGCACGGCACGTTCGCCCACGCCCCCGACCATTTCGATTCCGGCCGCGTGCGCTTTGAGGTGAGCACCAATGTGTTACCTCTCCCGGAGATCGTCACACTCGAGAAACTTCGCCCCGGCATGCAGGGTACCGTGCAGGTGTCCGCCGGCGGCGATATCGATCTGCAGCCTCGCGCGAAGCTGAAATATCAGGTCCACGAACTGCACGCGAATATTGCCGCCAAAGGCGTGGAGATGGATGGCGAAGCGGTGGGCGATGCGCAGCTCACGGCGACCTCGCAGGGCCAGACGCTGCGCGCGCACCTGGACTCTACTGTCGCCGGATCGGCCGTGAAGGGCGACGGTGAGTGGCGCCTCGAAGGCGACCTGCCGGGCACCGCGTCGGTGAACTTCGGCCGCGTGGACCTGGCCCGCCTCGCGCCGTGGCTCGGACTGAAGGAGCAACCGCCGCGCTTCGCCGGTTCCACCGAAGGCACGCTACGCATCGATGGTCCAGCGCTCGACTGGCGGGCGCTCAAGGCGGAGCTGCGGATTCCGCAATTCCAACTTGGCCCCGCGCCAAATATCGATGTCGCCGCGGGCGCGCTCACCGTGAAGAATGAGGGACCGGTCGTGGTGCGCTTCGCCAATTCCATCGTCGCCGTCGACAGCGCTCACTTCGTGGGACGCGGCACCGATGTGAAGATCGCCGGGCGCGCGCTGCTCGAACAGAAGAGTCCGCTCGATCTGCGCATTGATGGGCGCGTGGATCTCGGCCTGCTGCAGGATTTCAGCCGCGACTTCGTTTCGTCGGGCAGCGTGGTGACGAACGCCACCCTGAAAGGCTCCTTCGGCGATCCGCAAATCATCGGCCGCATGGAATTCAAAGATGCGGCGCTCAATGTGGTCGACGTGCCGAACGGAATTTCGAAGGCCGAAGGCGTCGTGCTGTTCACCAAAGAGCGCGCGACCATTCAGAGTCTCACCGGCGAGACAGGCGGCGGGAGAATCGACCTCTCCGGCTTCGCCAGCTTCGCCGGCGGACAGGCCGTCTTCCGGATTCACGCGCGAGCCCGCGAGGTGCGCGTGCGCTATCCCGAAGGCGTGAGCACGGTGGCCAACGCATCGCTCAATTTCACCGGCACAACGGAGAGCAGTATGCTCTCCGGCACGGTCACGATCCTGCGCACCGGCGTAAATCTGCAATCCGACTTCAGCTCGATCCTGGCGAAATCCGCCGAGCCCGTGCGCACTCCGGCGGCGCGCCAGGGACTGCTCGGCGGATTAAGCTTCGACGTCCAGATCGATACCGCGCCCGACATCCAACTGCAAAGTTCGCTGACCGAGAATCTGCAGGCGGAAGCGAACCTGCGGCTGCGCGGCACGGCGAGCAATCCGGCGGTGCTGGGGCGCATCAACATCACGCAGGGCAAGCTGACATTCTTCGGCACGCAGTACACGTTGAATCAGGGGAGCATCAGTTTCTTCAACCCGGTGAAGGTGGAGCCGGTGCTGAATATCGATTTGGAAACCAAGGCGCGCGGCATCGATATCACGCTGACGGTCTCCGGTCCGCTGAATAAACTGACGCTGACGCCGCGCTCGGACCCGCCGCTGCAATTCAGCGAGATCGTCGCGCTGCTGGCCACGGGCCGCGCGCCCACGTCGGACCCGACGCTCCTGCGGCAATCGAGCAGCGACCCGCAATCCTGGCAGCAGATGGGCGCATCGGCGCTGCTCGGTTCGGCGATCGCGAACCCGGTCGCAGGACGCTTGCAGCGCTTCTTCGGCGTCAGCAAGTTGCGCATCGACCCGACGATCTCCGGTGTCGAGAACAACCCGCAGGCGCGCCTGACGCTGGAACAGCAGGTCACGCCGAGCATCACGTTCACCTACATCACCAACGTGACGAGCAGCAATCCGCAGGTGATCCGCGTGGAGTGGGCGATGTCCAAACAGTTCTCGGCGGTCGCCCTCCGCGAAGAGAACGGGCTGTTCGGACTGGACTTTTTTTACAAGAAGCGGTTCAAGTGAGCGCCGCTTTATACTGAGAGCTTCATGAATCCTCTGCTCCCCGTGACCGCGGCCGGCGCCGGCTGCGGATTTATGGCGTGGGCTGTCCGCGGCCGCTCCGCGAGCGTGTTCGGGCGCTCCGTGTGGCGCGGTCCGCGCGAACGGGCGACGATCGCGCTGACCTTCGACGATGGACCGAGCGAGAGCACTCCGCAGATTCTGGATGTTCTGGCGCAGTATCGTGCGCCGGCCACTTTTTTTCAGTGCGGCGCGAACGTGGCGCGGCTGCCGGAGATCGCGCGCGCCGTGGCCCAGGGCGGTCACGAGATCGGCAATCACAGCTATAGCCACCCGTATCTGTTTCTGCGTTCGCCCGCGGAGATCGAACGCGAATTGCGCCGCGCGCAGGAAACCATCGGAGAGCGCACCGGTGCACGGCCGGTGTGGTTCCGCGCTCCCTATGGCGCCCGCTGGTTCGGAGTGGGCGCGGCGCAGCGTCGACTCCAATTGACCGGGGTTATGTGGACTGCAATCGGCTATGATTGGAGTCTAAGGGTGGAAGAGGTGGTCGTGCGCATGGCGGCATCTGCGTCAAACGGCGCCATTCTCTGCCTTCACGATGGACGCGAGCTTCGCGAGAAGCCGGATGTCCGCACCACCGTGGAGTCCGTCCGGCGCCTGGTTCCGATGCTGTTGGACCGGGGTTATCAGTTTGAAACGGTTAGCCGACTCATATGTCCGACGAATTGATCCCGCGCGTATTGAAGGTCATCGCCACCTCCAAACGCATACCCCTCGAAACTGTGACGATCGATAGCGATTTCCAGCAATTGGGAATCGATTCGATGGATGCCGTCGAGATCCTGTTCGCACTCGAGAACGAGTTCGATATCAGCATCCCCGACGATGAAGTGCGGAGCGTGCGTAGCGTCCGCGATATGTGCACCGGGGTAGAGAAACTGGTGGCCGCAAAAGAGGCGGGCGGACGGGCCGCCCAGTAGATGCGCCGGGTTGCGATCACCGGGATGGGCGCGATCAGCGCGCTCGGCCGCACCACCGCGGAGTTCTCCGAGGCGCTGCTGGCAGGCCGTGGCGGCATCGCGCCGGTCGAATCCGCCGACATGACGGGCATCCGTTTCTTGAACGGCGCGGAGGTCAAACAGTACACCCACACGCCGTATTTCGAAGACCGGCAGGCGGATTTTATCGATCGCTTCGCCCAGTTCGCGGTGATTGCGGCGCGCGAAGCGGTGGCCGCCGCGCACATCGAGTGGACGCCGGAGCTGCGCGAAACGGCGGCGATCATCACCGGCTCCTGCGTCGGCGGACAGGGCACGGAAGATCTCGGCTTCGTCGAAATTTACAAGCTGAATCACAATCGCGTCCACCCGCTCACTATCCCGAAGACGATGGCGAACGCGGGGGCAAGTCACATCTCGATCGAGTTCGGAATCACCGGCCCGGCGTTCACCATCTCGACGGCATGTTCGTCGGCCGGCCACGCGATCGGGCAGGCTTACCGGATGGTGCGCGACGGCGATACCGATCTCGCGATCACGGGCGGCAGCGAGGCGCCGTTCAGCCGCGGGATTCTGAAGGCGTGGGAAGCGATGCGCGTGGTTTCGCCGGACACGTGCCGTCCATTCTCGAAGGATCGCCGCGGGATGATTCTCGGCGAAGGCGCTGCGATGTTCGTGCTCGAACCGCTGGAAGCGGCGCAGGCTCGCGGCGCGCACATCTACGCGGAGCTCGTCGGCTTCGGCATGTCGTCCGACGCGTGCCACATTACGCAGCCTTCGAAGGAGGGAGCGGCGCGCGCGATGCGTGCGGCGCTGCGTTCCGCCGGGCTGGCGCCCGAACAGATCGGCTACATCAACGCGCACGGCACGGCAACTCCCGCAAACGATCCCACGGAGACGGCCGCGATCCGGCAGGTCTTCGGCGCGCATGCGGACCGGCTGGCGGTCAGCTCGACGAAATCGATGCACGGCCATACACTGGGCGCGGCGGCAGCGCTCGAATGCCTGGCCACGGCGATCGCGCTTGGCACGGGCATCCTCCCGCCGACGGCGAATTTTAGCGAGCCCGATCCGGAGTGCGATCTCGATATCATCCCCAACACCGCGCGCAGGCAGCAGGTGGAGTACGCTCTCTCCAACTCCTTCGCGTTCGGCGGATTGAATGCGGTCCTGGTCTTGAAAGTGGCGCAGCCCGATGCGGGCAGAACCGTAAGCGTCTAAAATCGCACTGGGGAAAACGTGATACTTTGCCTGGCCCCGACACTCTGTTTGAGGGGTTTACATGCATATCAAAGTTCTCCTGTGGCTGATGGCCGCGGCAATCGCGTCGGGCCAGACAATCTCGACGATCGCAGGTAATGGGAATGCCGGATTTGGCGGCGATGGAGGCCAGGCGGCACAGGCGCCGCTCAACCGGGTCGCCGGCTTGATTGTGGACCCTTCGGGCAATCTCTATCTCGCGGAGGAGCTCAACAATCGCGTTCGCAAGATCGACACCAACGGCGTCATCACTACGCTGGCGGGCACAAACGGCTTCCTTCGCGGGCGATAGCGGACCGGCGGCGCAAGCGCAGTTGAATGGCCCGACCGGCCTGTGCATCGCGCCTGCGGGCGAGATCTACGTGAACGATCAGGGCAACAAGCGTGTCCGCCAGATCTCGACTTCCGGCACGATCACCACGGTCCCCGGCAATGGATCGGCGGTGCACAGCGGCGACGGCGGTGAGGCCACGGCTGCCGGCATGGTGATTCCGATTCGCTGCGCGGTCGATGCCGGCGGCAACCTGCTGATCGTCGACCAGGGCGCGCATCGCCTTCGCAAAGTGACGACCGGCGGCACAATCAGCACCTATGCGGGCGCCGGATCGCAAGGGTTCTCTGGCGACGGTGGAGCGGCGACTTCGGCAGCGATGAACAGCCCGACGGCAATCGCGTTCGATGGCTCGGGCAACGTGTATGTGACCGATCAGTCGAACCAGCGGATCCGCCGCATCGATACTAGTGGAACGATCCAGACGGTGGCGGGCAATGGCAGTATTTCGTTCTCGGGCGATGGCGGTTCGGCGACGGCGGCGAGCCTGAACTATCCGGGCGGAATCGCGCTCGATTCCTCCGGCGCGCTGTATATCGTCGATACCGTGAACCAGCGTATACGCAAGGTGAGCGGCGGCAATATCTCGACGATCGCGGGCACCGGCGGCACGGGATTCTCGGATGACGGCGGAGCCGCGCTGCAGGCGCAGTTCAACAATCCATTCCCGATCGCGCTGGACGCTTCCGGCAACATGTATATCGGCGACACGGGCAACAATCGCGTGCGCCAGATATCCAGAGCCTCGGCGAAAGGAGCGCCGATGATCACTGCCGCGGGCGTCACCAACGCCGCCAGTTTTCAAACGGGAATCGCGCCCGGCGGAATCACTACCATCTTCGGCACAAATCTGGGCGCCACCGGGGGACAGATCGTGACCGCGCCCGGCGCGCCCTGGCCGAATCAGGTCGGCGGCACGACGGTGACGATGGATGGCGTAACTGCGCCGGTCTATCGCGTACTCAATCTCAACGGCCAGGAGCTGCTCAGCGTGCAAGCGCCGTGGTCACTCTCGGGAAAAGAACGCAGTGCTGATGACGGTGTCGACGTCCAACGGGTCGGCACAGGCTACCGTGCCGGGGCTCGGTGCGCAGCCGGGAATTTTCCTGCTCGATGGCGCGTCGAACGGCGCAACGCACGGCTCCGATGGCAGCATCGCGGGCGCCACAAATCCCGCGTCGAAAGGCGAGACGCTGGTGATCTATCTCACCGGCCTCGGCCCAGTGCAGAACACACCGGCAAGCGGGGCGGCGGCGTCCCTGACGACTCTCTCGCCGACGGTGATTCAGCCGAAGGTTACGATCGGCGGCTTCGACGCTGCGGTGGTTTACGCAGGCCTTACCCCGGGCTTCATCGGCCTATACCAAATCAACGCGACCGTCCCGACGGCAAAAGCGTCGGGCACCGTGGATCTCTCCGTTTCGGCCAACGGCGTCACCAGCAATATCGCGAAGATTCCGATTAAGTAGGGCGGCGCCCGCCATGCTCGTGCATGCACTCGGCGCTCGGTTGAAGAACGCACTCCAATCCGAGCCGCGGCCCGTCAGGAAGTCCCATGGCCCCGCGGCCCACCAACGGCGATGAAGACGCTCAATCGGAGCCGCGACCGTCATGAAGCGCCGAGCGCCCGTCAAGTGACCACCGCTCCGTAACCGTCGCGGCTCGGGTTGGGACTCCGTTCATCATCGGAGCGGTGGTCGCCGAAGTTGGCCACCGCTCCCTCACGCGTGCAGCTCCGATCTAGCTAAAACGTCAGCGTCTCGATCAGCTTATCCAAGTCCGCCTGCAGCGTCGACCGCCTCTTCTGCATCTCCGCACCCTTGTCCCGCAGCGCCGCGAGTTGCTGCTCGATCGTATCGAGCTGGCGCGCGTAGGTCTGCACCTGCTGTTGCTGTCCGCTCACATTATTCAGACTCTGGATATTCCGCCGCACGCGATCTTCATCCCCCGTGAGCTGCCTATTCTGATTCTCGTTATCCTGCAGCGCGGCATCGTTCGCCGCGATTAACCGCTTCTGGTCGGCGATGCGCTGCAGCTGGCGGCGTCCGGCATCGCTCAGCGAACGATTCTGGATATAGCTCACCAGAATGTCGGGCGTCAGATTCGTCACAGCGGTCGATTGATCGTATACGCGCTCTTCGTTGACCACGAACTCCTGGCTGGCGCCGGCGGCGAGCGGGATCTCGAAGCGATAATTCGCCGCCGTCTTCTCCGAGGGCTTCTGGTTGAGCAGCGTGTAGCCGGGCCGCAGCGGGTGCTCGAGGATCAGCGTCTTCGCCTTCTGATCCACGTTGCGGATGGTGTAGGTGCGAGTCTCTTCGGCGGCGAACTTCATCGTGAGGATGCCGCGGCTTGCGTGAAACTCGCGCACGAGCGCCTGCTTGGAGCCGAACGCCTCGGTGATCCGCGTGCCCAGATCGACCGCGTAACTGATCAGCCGCTTGTCGCCGGCCTTGAGCGTCTCCATCAGAGCTTCGCCGCCATACGCTCCGCCATCGTAGACGGTGATCGGGCCGCCATCGAGCGTCTTGCCGCTGCTGTTGGTAAGCTCGGCGGCGTTGGTCGGATGCTGCGACGAATGGTCGGAATAGATCAGCAGCTTGCGTCCATCGATCTGCTGTTGCAGGAAGGGGAGCATCGCCGATTCGTTCTTCTTGATCGTGACAGGCTGCGCGATGCGGTATTCGAACAGATCGCCGAGTTCACGACCGAGCGCCGCCTCGCCGATCGAACTGGGCGCGATCTGCAGCGAATCGGACATCATTTCATTCCGCGCACCGGCCGATCCGGCCATCATTCCCGGCATCGCAGCCTTCGCCATCGCGGGCGGCGGCGGGGGCGGGGGCGCCAGGCGGCCGTTCACCGCGCGCTTCTCGTCGGCTTCGAAAGCACCTGAGTGGACCACCGCCTGCGCGGCCCGATCATCCGCTAACTCCGCCACCGGCCGCTCGATGTATTTCGGCGCGTAGAGCTGACTGACAAACGAAATAGGGCGTCCGGAAATCAGCGAGAGGCTTACCTTGGTCCAATCTTCGCCCGTCGTGTTGTCGACGATCGCCCACCCTTCGAGGGTCGGCGTTTTATCGGCAAAGATCAGGCGATAACTCGACTTCCACACCGGCGAGGGAATCATGTAACTCGCCGTAACATCGCGTTCTTTGGAATCGGTTGAATCGATATAGACACTTCGTTTGTCTTTGGATCGCGACGCGGCCAACACAGCCAGATAGTCCTTGAACTGCTGCTGCAGTTTGGGATCGGGAAAGCGCAGGCCCGATGCAGCGCCCAGGTCGACCGTGCGGAATTCGCCGCTATCCAGCATGAGATTGAGTTGATCGTGCTCAGGCTGTTTGTCGGTCCCCGGAAACGTGCGGGCGCTGACGATCGTGCCGGCGATCGTCTCCGTGCCAAGCCTTAGTTCGACGCGCGACCCTTTGAGCTGATCGAGCATTCCGGGCAGGCCGCCGCCGCCGATGGTGAACGGGAACTCGGCGAGTTTGTGATTCAGCGGGTCCATCGAGTCGTAGCGCAGGCCGGTGATTTTGCCGCCGCCTCGCTCGGCGATGGTCAGCGATTTCAGAACGTCATTCATCTCGCCGGCATTGAAATCCAGCCGTGCCGATTCGCCCGGGCCGAGTTTGCCGGAGCGCTCGAAAAATCCCACGCCGTGTTTGTACAACACTACCTGCTTTACGGGAAGGTCCGCGGGCAAGGCCAGCGCGGCGCTCAACAACAGGGCCACCGGAATCCGAAGTTTCATATACTCTCCACTTAGGAAATGCCGCGCCGCGGCACGTCCTTTCACTCACCCATCGCTTTAATAATGACGCGTTTCTTACGCCTGCCGTCGAACTCGGCGTAATAGACCTCCTGCCACGGACCGAAATCCAGCCGCCCTTTCGTGACTGGCACGATGACTTCGTGGTGCACCAGCAGGCTCTTCAGGTGCGCGTCGCCATTGGTCTCACCGGTGCCATGGTGGCGATAATCCTGGCGGAAGGGCGCGAGTTTTTCCAGCCACTCGTCTATGTCGGCGATCAGCCCGTCTTCGGCATCGTTGACCCAGATTCCAGCCGTAATGTGCATCGCGGAAACCAGAATCATTCCTTCCTGGATCCTACTCTTCTCCAGAACAGCCCGCACTTGAGGAGTGATATTAAGATACTCTCTAAGTCTGGACGTTTCGAACGTGAGATATTCGGTGTAGAATTTCATAGCGCGATCATAGCAACCGTGACACAATGACCGGCACTAACATCAACAGCAGCGTACGCATCCTGGTGGTGGACGACGAGCCGGCGCTCCTCAAGATGGTGACCGCCTATTTGAAGCGGCTGGGATTCGATGTCACGGCCGCGAGCAGCAGCGAGAACGGATGGACGACGCTTGCCGCCGCACCGGATCAGTTCGCCGTGGCTGTGCTCGACGCCACCATGAGCGGCGTCGGGGTGGAAGATCTGGCGACGCAGATGATGACCGCGAGTCCACGGCTTTGCGTCATCGTGGCCAGCGGTTATCCTGTGGACATGAGCGTGCTGGAAGAATCGGCGCCAGGGCGGGTGATGTTTCTGCACAAACCGTTTGCGCCGGAGATGCTGGCCGGCGCGGTGCGGAGGATGATTGGCACACAAGAAGAAAGCGTTTGATATCGGCACCGAAGTGAAGGCGATCGCGCGCGAGCGGGTAGGCTCCATTCCGGCGTCAAAACCGATGCCGCCAAAATCCACCCGCAAGAAACCGAAATACAAAAAGCCGCCCGGGGAAGAGGACGCATGAGCGACGGGGCGCAGCTATCGCGCCGCGAATTCGCCGCCTTCGGCTGGCTGCCGTTCCTGCATCCCCATCACATCAGGCTGGCGGGAGCCCGCTTCCGTATTATCCGTAACGGCCGCTCGAAGCGACGCTATCTGCGCATCCATGGAAATGAGGAAACCGCGCGCCTGGTGCTGGAGCGCCACATGGAGTTGCACGAGGGCATCGCGTATATCATTGAGAGCCAGGTGCGGAACACGCAGGTCGACGGGTTGAAGCTCGACCCCAACCGCATGTTCTCACGCATCGGCGCGGAGGCGAGCCTGAAGAACCTGAATCGCGATGCTCCGCCCGATCAGATGCGGCGCGCACTCCACACGCTGGATGCCGGCCGCGAGCACCTGGTGCGCGCGCTCACACCGCCGCGCGGCGGACTGCTGATCGCCGTGCACAATAACAGCGAAGGCTATTCCGTGAACAGCGAGGTGCCGATCAGCGATCAGACTTCGTTGCGCCAGCCTGCGCAGCCCCATGCGTTTCTCCTGTGTACCGATCCGGCGGATTTCGAAGTGCTGAAGAGCTCGCCCTACAACGTAGTGCTGCAACAGCAAGGGCCGAAGCAGGACGACGGCTCGTTCTCGCGTCTCGCAGCGGCGCGCGGCATCCGCTACGTGAACCTGGAAGTTCATCTGGGCGAACGCGAGCGGCAGCGCGAAATGCTGGATTGGGTGGAGTCGAAACTCCCGTAGCCCCGGCCTACATGAAGTAGTCTTTGACCTTCTCGAACAGACCTTTTTCCGCGGGACGATTATCCACCGGCAGCGTATCGCGCAACTGCTCGAGCAACTTGCGCTGCTCGCGCGAAATCCGCGTCGGCGTCTTCACGGCAATGTGAACGTACAAATCGCCGCGGCTGCTGCTATTCAGCACTGCCACACCTTTGTGGCGCAGCTTGAACTGCGCGCCGTTCTGCGTGGCTTCGGGAATCTTGAGCTTGGAAGGCTGCTCCAGCGTGGGGATCTCGATCTCGCACCCGAGCGCCGCCTGCGCCATGTTCAGCGGAATCGTGCAGTGCAGGTCCGCCTCGTGCCGCTCGAAAAACGGATGTTCCTTCACTTTGAGGAACACGTAGAGATCGCCGGGAGGTCCGCCGTTGACGCCGGGCTGTCCTTCGCCGGCGAGCCGCAGACGATTGCCATCGTCGACGCCGGCCGGAATATTGACCTTCAGCTTGCGCTGCACCTGTTTGTACCCGTGCCCGTGGCACTCCGCGCAAGCGTTGCGGATGATCTGCCCGGAGCCGTTGCACGTGCTGCAGGTGCGCCGGATCGAGAGGAAGCTTTGCTGATAGAGGATCTCGCCGCGACCGTGACAGGTAGGGCACTGAGTGGGTCCGCTGCCCGGTTCGCTACCGCCGCCTTTGCAGCGCTCGCAGCGTTCCATGCGGGGCACCTGGATGTCGGCGCCCATGCCGAACATCGCGTCCTCGAAGGTAATCTCCAGATCGTAGCGGACATCTTCGCCGCGCTGGGCGCGACTGCGCCGCCCGCGACCGCCGCCGCCCGACTGACCGAATAGGTCGCCGAAGCCGAAGAAATCGCCGAGAATGTCACCGAAATCCGCGAACTGCTCGGGATTGAACCCGGCCGGTCCACCGCCCGCGCCTTGCACGGCTGCGTGACCGTAGCGATCGTAAGCCGCACGCTTCTGGGCGTCGCTGAGGACGCTATACGCCTCGCTGCATTCCTTGAATTTCTCCTCGGCCTGAGGATCGTCGGGGTTCTTATCGGGATGAAAGCGCTTGGCGAGTTCGCGGTAAGCGGCCTTCAATTCCGGGTCGGAGGCCTGCTTGCCGACTCCTAGCACTTCGTAATAATCTCTCTTTGACACGGGGTTCACGACGTTTACGGCCGGACCGCGACTTTAACCATCGCGGGCCTGAGAAGCTTTCCTTTGAAATTATATCCACGCTGGAACTCGTCCAGGATAGCCTGATCTTCGGCCTCGTCGGTCTGCACGCGTTCCACGGCCTGGTGCAGGTTCGGATCGAAGCTCTTGCCCGCGGTTTCGATTGGTTCCAGCCCCATCTTGCGGAGCGTATCCAACATCCGCTGGTAGATCAGTTCCACGCCTTTGGCGTAATCGCGATCGGCGGTCTCCACCTTCAGGGCGCGTTCGAAATCGTCGACGATCGGCAGGATTTCGCGGACCGGGTCCATCGCGGCAAACTGCAGATAATCGCAGCGTTGTTGTTCAGAGCGGCGGCGGAAGTTATCGAACTCGGCGCGCGCGCGCAGCAGGCGATCCTGCAGATCGGCCTTATCCATGGCGAGCTGATCGCGTTCGGCCGCAATGGCCGCATTTTGATCGACAGTCTGGGTGTCCATGGCGTTGTCGTCTCCCGTAGTTTCCGGGGTATTTTCTTGAGGGTTCAGGGTAGTCACTTCCTTCAACTGATTTCCTGGCGCCGCGGCGTGGCGGCGCTAAAATTGTGCGCTTTCCAGCGCCCGGCTGGTTTGCAGCACGGCCGCCATCACGCGTTCGTAATTCATGCGCATCGGACCCAACACCGCAACCTTTGCGGGCAAGCCGCTCGCCATTCGGATGGTCATGCCGATAAGGGCAAGATCTTTCATGGCCGGGTGCGCCTTTTCCAGACCGACATGCACGGCGAGCTCACCCATCGGCTGCTCCAGAAAACGGTCCAGTAGTTCGATGATGCGCTGTTTTTCTTCCAGCGCATGGAACAGCTCGCGCATGCGTTCGCGAGTGAGGTGCAGGTCGAGGCCGAGAAGATTGCTGGCGCCTTCCATGTGCACTTCAGGCGAGGTGTCGATATCCAACATTCCCTTCTGATACAGCATCTGCGCCTTGTGGAGCGTTGCGTGATACATCTCACGCTCCTGCGCAATCCGGTTGAGCAGTTCGCGGCGCGCCTTTCCGAGTTGCCAGCCGCTGAAATTCCGATTGACGAAATTGCAGATCGAGGTAAGCTCTTCCGGCGATGTGGGTTCGTCAAGCATCACCACGCGATTGCGCACCATGTGATCGCGCGTGACCAGCACCATGAGAACGCGGCGGTCGGACAGCGGCACGAGTTGGATCTGGTCCAGTTCCTGTGCCAACTCCGGAATCGCCGCGGCAATTCCGACGTTCTTAGTCAGTTCCACCAGAATGTAGCTCGAGCGCTCGACCCTCTGCCCCACCGTATCCAAACCGCGGAATTCGTTGGTGAGGCGTTCGGATTCTCCCGATCCCATCCGGCTGGCAGTCAGCGAACCGACGTAGAAACGAAACGCCTTCTCAGTCGGAATCCGCCCGGCGGAGGTATGCGGCTGCGAGAGATAACCCTCGTCCGCCAGGTCCGCCATGACATTGCGGATCGAAGCCGGACTGAGCGTATTCTGGCGGCGCTTGGAAATCGTACGGGATCCCACCGGCTCCCCAGTGTCGATATATGCCCGGACGATCGAAATCAGGATCTCCTGGTATCTGAAATTGAGCGGCGCGTCCGTTCTCATAAACCCTTGAGTACCCACACTACTCTAAACACTATTTTAGATGGCGATACGGCAAAGGGTCAAATGCCACCACCGGGCAGCCAGGCTGTTCACTGGAAAAACCAGATCGAACGATTCCTCACCCATGCCGGAAAAAGAGAGGGCGCAATGCTAAAATACGTCTTCATTTCACCCGGAGGTGGTTTCGTTGGAGGTTGTTAAGGCACTCTTGCGCTTTTTCAGTTATCTCTTTCACGGGCTGTTGTGCCTGATGCTGCTGGCCATGTCGGCCCTGGCGATGGCCGGTGGCGCCACCACCCTGAATCTGGGAATGATCGCGTGGACCGGCGCTACTACCACTTACATTCTTTTCCTTTGCGCGCTATTTGGACTGCTGACCGTCATCCTGGCGATCCGAGGATCCCTGCGCCCGCTGTTCTTCCTCTGGAGTCTGGTCGTCGTGATCGTACTGATCAAAGGATATTTCCTGAGCAGCTACCACTTCGAGCCGGGTGGGTTCAACACGGCGCTGTACCTGATCGCCGGATCTCTGATCGCGCTCCTCGGGTCGTGGCTCCGGATGACCGCGAAGCTTCCGGTTCGCCGGTCGTAGGCTGCGCTTCGGCCACTGCGTAATTCGGTGGTGAAAATGAACAGCGCGGTCTCGAAAACGGACACCGCCGCGCGCCAATGAAAGGCTGCGCGGCGCGGCCGT
This sequence comes from Candidatus Solibacter sp., assembly GCA_025463045.1. Lineage (GTDB taxonomy): Bacteria > Acidobacteriota > Terriglobia > Bryobacterales > Bryobacteraceae > Solibacter. The sequence goes on along the minus strand of JAOAPT010000844.1, from coordinate 4,207 downwards.
CCTCATTTTGCTCCTAAAACGTTGAAAAGCGGCATTTTTCCGCGCGGCGCGTGTGGAACGGCAATTGCCACGGATAGACTCTCTAACACCATGAGTTGCTTCCGGAAATCCTTTGCGGTGGTCCTGCTTGCCTCGGGTTCGACCATTCTCGCCCAGTCCTCTGAGGTGTCCATCCAAGATCCACCCCCGCCGCGGTACATCGCGCGATTCCTCAAACCTTTCCACCTGGAAAAGCGAATCGTGGCGCCGGCAAAGCTGTCGAACTCGGTGCGGCTCGAAACGCTGGTGCGCAGCGGGAACCTCTACCTTTCGGTGCAGGACGTCATCGCGCTCACCCTGGAGAACAACCTCGATATCGCCGTTCAACGCTATAGTCCCTTTCTCGCGCGCGAGGTCCTGCGGCGCGCCGAGGGCGGCGGCTTCCTGCGACAGGTCGACACGCCGGTCGTCCCCGGACCATCGAGCGTGAGCACGGCGGGCGTGAGCATCAACGGCAACGGCCTTGGCGGCGGCGCAGGGCTTAGCGGCGGCGGCGGAATTGTCAGCCAGATCGGGCCCGTGCCGCCGAATCTCGATCCGCAGCTCTTCCTCAGCGCATCCGCCGGGCACAACACCACGCCCCTCACCAATACGCTGTTGAACCAGACGACGGCACTGACGCAAGGCTACCGGCAGTTCGTGTTCCAGTATTCGCAACAATTCGACACCGGGACCAGCGGCAGCGTTACCTTCGTCAACTCGCGCAGCCTGCTCAACAGCTCGACTCCGCTGTTCAACCCGTCCATCAGCGGCTACTTCGACGTGCAGGTCAATCAGAACCTTTTGCAGGGCTTCAGCCCCTCGGTCAACAACCGCAACATTCGCGTCGCCAGGAACAATCTCAAGGTGAGTAACCTCCAGGTGAAGCTACAGGTGGTGACCACGGTGAGCGCGGTGCTCAATCTCTACTGGGATCTGGTGAGCTTCAACGAAGCGGTGCGCATCAAGGAACAGGCGCTAGAGACCGCGCAGAAGTTGTACGACGGAAATCAGAAGCAGGTGAAGATCGGCGCGCTTCCGGCGATCGAAGTGACGCGCGCGGCGGCAGAGGTTTCGGCCAGCAAGGAAGACCTGCTGATTGCGCAGACCAATCTCTCGCAGCAGGAGATCGTGCTCAAGAACGCGCTGAATCGCAACAGCATGCAGAACGCGTGGCTGGACGACGTGCACATCATTCCGCTGGACCGGATCGAGGTTCCCAAGACCGAAGAGATCCGGCCGGTGAGCGACCTGATTTCGGAAGCGATCGATAACCGGCTGGAAATCGAGCGCGGCAAGATCAATCTGGACAGCTCCAAGATCCTGCTGAAGGGCGATAAGAACGGCCTGATCCCCAACCTGCAGGCCTTCGCGGAGTTGACCAACCACGGCCTGGCCGGACCCGCCAATCCGCTGTACAACAACTGCTGCGGCGCTCCGAACGACTATTTCATCGGCGGCAACGGCAACGTGCTCTCGCAGATTTTCAGGCGTAATTTTCCGGACTACTCGGCGGGCGTTTCACTCAACATCCCGTTTCGGAATCGTGCCGCGCAGGCCGACTATGTGACCGATCAACTGCAACTCAGGCAGAGCGAACTGCAACTGCAGCGCACGCTGAACCAAGTCCGGGTGGACGTGAAGACGGCGCTCATCGGGTTGCAGCAGGCGCGCGCCCGGTACGAAACGTCGGTCGATACGCGAGCGCTCGCGGAGCAGAGCCTGACGGCGGAGCAGAGCCGCTTCACGTACGGAGTGGCAACCGTCGCGCAGGTGATCCAGTCACAGAAAGATCTGGCCGGCGCGCAGGATTCCGAGGTGCAGGCCATGGCCAACTATACGCACGCCAAAATCGCCTTCGACCTGGCGATGGGCCGCACGCTCGAGGTCAACCACATTTCGATGGAAGAGGCGATGGCGGGACAGGTGCAGCGCGAATCGGTGGTCCCCGATTCGCTGCCCGTGCGCCGTCAGGGGGTGGGGAAATGAGTTCGGTGCGCGGACTGCTTTCGCTGATTTGCCTGGCGTCGTTGCTCAACGCGCAGGATTTGCCATTCACCGTCCAGAAACCTAAGGCGCCGGCCGTGTTGCGCCCTTACTTACCGCAGATCGTGCCGCCGGTGAGACTATACAATTCAAACCGGCTGAGCACCCTGATGCGTGCAGGCAAGCTTTACCTGACCGTGCAGGATGCGATTGCCCTGGCGGTAGAAAACAACCTCGGACTGGAGATTAATCGCTACGGGCCGCTGCTCGCGCAATCCGCGCTGGAACGCGCGCAAGCCGGCGGACCGCTGCGCGGCGTGCCGAGCGCGAGCGCGCAGGTATCAAGCGTCAACGCTGGTGTCGGCGTGAACGGCAGCACGCAGAGCGCCGGCTTAGGCGGCGGTGGCGGCGGCGGCAACGGCGGAAGCAGCGGCAACGCGGCCATCCAGCAAGTGGGCGCCATCACGCCGAACCTCGACCCCGTCTTGCAAAGCACAACTACGCAGGCGCACCTCACGCAGCCGCAGGCGAATACCGTGCTGAGCCAGACCAATGCACTGGTGCAGAAGGTGCGTACGACGAATTCCGTCGTGCAGATGGGCCTGTTGACCGGCGGCACGGTGCAGTTCCGCAACTACGAACAGCGCTTGAGCGAAAACTCGCCGAGCGACAGCCTGAATCCCGCGGTTGGCCCTCACATGGACATCGCACTCCGGCAGAATCTGTTGCAGGGCTTCGGCGTGCGGTTGAACGATCGCAACATCCGGATCAGCATGATCAATGTGACGGCATCGCGCGAATCTTTCCGCTCTCAGTTGCTGGATGTGGTGGCGGGTGTGGTCAGCCAGTACTGGGATGTGGTGACCGCCAATGACGAAATGAAGGCGCGTCAGCAATCGCAGCAGAATGCGGAGAAGTTCTTCGAGGACACTAAGAAGGAAATCGCGGCGGGCGCCCTGCCCCGCGTGGAGTTGCCGCGCGCGCAGGCCGAGGTGGCGACACGCCGTCAGGATCTGACGATCGCGCTGGCCAACCTGCGGCAGCGGGAGTACGCGTTGAAAGAATCGCTGGTGCGGGTGCTGGATCCGGCAGTGGAGGCGGCGGAGATCGTGCCGCTCGATCGCATCCAGATTCCCGACACGGACGATCTGCCGCCTCTGCGGCAACTTGTGTCGACAGCGATGGCGAAACGGCCCGACGTTTTAGTCTCGGCCTTCCGCGACCAGACATCGGAGATCGCACTGCTGGGCACAGAGAATCCGCTGCTGCCGAATTTGCAGGTGACGGCGCAGAGCTTCAATCGCGGCGTCGCCGGTACTCCGCAGGCAAGCAGCGGTGGCCAGGCTAATCCCTACTTTAGCGGCGGATATGGGACGGCGCTGGGACAGATCTTCCGGCGCAACTTTCCGAACTACTCGGCGGGCGCTTCGTTTTCCATCCCCATCGGCAACCGGACGGCGCAGGGCGATTACGGAATCGACCAGTTGCAGTACCGGCAATCGCAAGTGAGTTCGCAGCGCGACATCAACAACATCGTGGTCGACATCTCGGCCCGCATGAGCGCGGTGCGGCAGGCGCGGTCGAGGCATACGGCGGCGGTGAATACGCGCGCGCTGCAGGAGCAACTGCTGGCGGCCGACCGCACGAAGTTTGCTTCCGGAATCGCCACCTTCAACGACATCATCAACGACCAGCGCGCGCTGGTCACGGCGCAGATCTCCGAGGTGAACGCGCTGTCCTCGTATGCCCGCGCCCGCGTGTCGCTCGATCAGACGCTCGGCGAGACGCTGGAGCGTAACGGCGTATCGCTCGAAGAGGGCCTGAAGGGGAAGGTCAATCGCGAAAGCCGCGCACCCGACGTGGTGGCCGGCAAAAAGTAGGGGCAAATCAATAGACTTCGTCCAACACGACCAGCGCCCGCTGGTGACGGCGCAGATCTCCGAGGTGAACGCACTTTCCTCGTACGCCCGCGCCCGCGTGTCGCTCGATCAGACGGTCGGCGAGACTGAAGCGTAACGGCGTGTCGCTCGAAGAGCGCCTGATGGGGAAGGTCAATCGCGAAAGCCGCGCACCAGATGTGGGGGAAAGAGATAGGGCAACTCCATTTGGCCAGACTCTGGCCAAAAGCGCTAATGGCCTTCATCCATTTTCAACGGTTTACCATTTCAATTGGCAACGATTCTGGCCACCGGCAGGAATTGTA
>JAOAPT010000827.1 GCA_025463045.1 Candidatus Solibacter sp. | reverse complement strand
GTAGAAGTAGAGTCCGCCTGGGGAGAGATACAGCGCTTGAATTACCAGGGTCGCGATGATGCCCATCAGGATGAGCGGGCCGATGCGGCGCGCCTTGATCAGCAGGACGGCGGCGACCGGGAGCAGGAAAAGCGCGGAGAATTTTGTGGAAAGCACGAGGCCCATCGCGATGCCGCAGAATATGAGGCGGCGCCGGTCGGGGGACTGCAGGTAACTCCACAGTGCGTAGACGAAGAGCAGCGTGAAGGCGGCGAGCCCTACGTCGAGCGTCGCGAGATAGCCGTGGCCGAGGATCGTCGGACTCAGCGTGTACAGGAAGAGCGCGGCCAGCGCGGCGATCTCGCCGGCGAGTTGGCGGCCCCACCACCAGAGCAGCGCGGCCATCGCGGCGGCAAGTAAGAGGAAGGGCAGGCGTGCCCAGAACATCACGCGATCGGGGCCATTGGCGGCGATGAAGTCGCTGCCCACCTGGCGTTCGGCGCCGCCGGCGAGCATGTCGCGCACCTTCGGGTCGTCGGGGAGGCGAAGACCGGCGAGCCACAACCATACGCCGGATAATTCCTTGAGCAGCGGAGGATGCTGCAGGTTCGCGCGCACCTCACCCCATTGGATGTACGAGAGTCCCGCTGCGATGTCGCCCGTTTCGTCGAACGTGGGGCTTTTTCCCTGAATGCCGATGAAGCCTTGCGCCAGAAACACGGCGATCAAAAGGCCGGCCACCAAAAGAAAACCCCAGGGCGCGCGATGGCCTTGAAGCATAACAGCACATCGTAGCACGCACCCTGGGGCGGTCTGTCTTCTTAGCTTAGAACTTGTACTTGAGGCCGATTTCGATGACGCGCATCGATTGGACGTCGGTCACGTTCTGGTAGCCGACGCCGGTGCGATACACGTTGTAGAGAGCGACTCCGCCCAGGTTGGGATTGCGCGCGGCCAACTGGTCCGGCGTGTTGAACACGCTGAAGCCGTCGGAGAAATTTTTGCCCTGCGCCTTGTACTGGATTGAGGTGTTGAGGCTGGTGTGGCGCGGCTGGTTGAATGCGTTGTACGCCGTGGCGCGGAGTTCGAAGGCGTGCTTCTCGGTGAGCCGCACCGTCTTCACGACGCTGATGTCGTTGGCGAAGCTCGACTGCGAAAAAAGGTAGTTGCGCGGTCCGGTGCCGTCGGTGCCGACGCCGGGGACGCCGAAGTTGTTGGGATTGAAGTACAGCACGCTACCGTTCTGCACGCTGCCGGGATCGCCGTTGAGTGCGAGGCGTGGACCGAGGTCGGGGGTGCCGACGAAGACCTGATTCAAGGAAATGCTGGTTGTCGTGTTGGCCTGCTGGATGCTGTATCCCGGGGTGTAAGGTGCGCCGGTGAAGAACGTGAACAGGTGCGCGAGGCGCCATTCATCGAAGATGCGGCGGCCGAGGGGGTTGTCGAAGTGAATGCGGCGCGCGAGCTTGGGCACGTCGTAGGTCGAATTGATGTTGACGACATGGCGGCGATCGTTGTTCAGCTCGTAGCCCGTGTAGTCCTTCCAGTTGTGGCTGAAGAGACCGATGCTGTCTATCTGGCCCATGGTCTTCGCGAGGGTGTACGCTCCCTGGAAGCCGAGGCCGTGGCCGAAGCGCTTGGAGAGCGAGAGCTGCAGCGAGTTGTAGTGAACGTTCGCGGCGTTCTCGTTCATGGTCAGCGAATCGAAGCCGCGATAGGGACGCATCACGGAGTTGTCGACGATGTTGCTGCCGGGCAGGGCGCCGGGATTCGACGCCGTCACGGGGCCGAAGAAGTTGTAGCCGGCGTTGCGCGGATCGATGTACTGGGGCGAGAAGTCGGTGCCGATGGGGATCGCGTTCAGGTTGAACTGAATCGGCTGATGGCGCTGCTGGTTGCCGATGTAAGCGACGTCGAGCACCATGCTGAAGGGCAGTTCGCGCTGCACGGAGAGGCTGTAGTCGAAGACGGTCGGGACGGCGCGGCTGCCTTCGTCACGCGTGCCGTAGCTGCGGATGGTGATCGGCGCCACGGTGGGATTGGCGAGAGTGGCGAAGCTGGTCTGGACGACGTTCGCGGTCGGGCTCAGGCCGCCTTCGAACGCGTTCATCGTCTGCGCAATGTTCTCGCGGTTGTAGCCCATGCCGAAGCCGCCGCGAATCACGGTCTTGGTGCTGCCCATGGGCGACCAGGCGAAGCCGAGGCGCGGCGCGAAGAGCAGGGCCTTCGGATCGAGAATGCCGGGCGTTCCGACTCCAGGGGCGCCGAGTGCGACGACGCCGTTCATCAGGTCGCCCGAATTCGGCACGACGGTATAGCGGAGCACGTTGGCGAGGGTCGAGGGCAGCGGGCTGTTGGGGCTCGCCGGGTCGATGATCAGGGTCGGGTTCTTCGGATCCGGAACGTAGATACGCGGCGCCTTGGCGGGATCCCAACGGCTCGGCAGGAAGACGGCGTCGTTGGTCTTCGAGGGATCGATCTGGTGCTGAGTCGGCATGTGATAGAGGCGCACTCCGAAATCGAGCGTCAGGTGCGAGGTGATCTTGAACGTGTCCTGGATGAAGAAGTGGGTGTCGGTGTAGAGCGCGTCTTTATGGAGCACATCGCGCGTTTGAGTGAAGCTCGAGATCGCGCCGGTGAGGACGTTGGCGGGGCCGTAGTTCATGTCGAACGGACTCGGGCTGGGGGTGAAGGTGTACGTGCCCTTGTCGTTGCCGCTATCGATCTCGTTCTTGTAATTGCGCACGTGCATCATGCCGAATTTGATGATGTGGCGGCCTTTGGACCAGGTGAAGTTGGTGGAGAACTGATATTCGTTGGTGTAGGAGTAGGCCGGAACCCGGCTGAAGGCAAAGGTCGGGTAGGTGCCGATGTTGATGCCGGGGAGAATATCGTTGGCGGGCTTGAAGGTGGTCGGCAGACCGCTCAGGCCGTACTTCGCGCGGGTCACGCCTTCGGGATCGGCGGCGATCCAATCGACGCGGTCGAAGCTCCAGGAGACGAGACTCTCCATGACAAGCGTGGGTCCGAAGGTGTGGGTCAGGTTGCCGGCGACGGCGCGATCGGGGCGCGGACGAAGGACGAGCGCGGGAACGAGATTGCCGGAGGTAGTGCCCTGGTTGCGGTCCTGCTGGGTGCCGCCATCGTCGGTGAGGCGCACGTACATGCGCGTGTTCTCCGCCATATTCCAATCGCCCTTGATGGTGTGCGAGAAGCGCGGCTGTTTGGTCTGGTATTGGAGCGCGTAGTTGTTGTTGCGATCGCTGGGATTGTTGGGCAGGGGGAAGACGTTCATGATCGCCGTGCCGAGCGGGTTGATCAGGTTTTTGGGAATGACGTTGCCGGGCAGCGGCACGGGCGTGCCGGTGAACTGCGTGCCGGGATTGTAGATGACGGGCTTCGACCCATCGGAGTTCAGGGTCTGCGAGAAATCGCCCTGGCGCTCGAGCTCGGTGGGAGTGCGGCTGAGCGCGACGGGGCTCGGGGTGTTCTGGATGAAGTTCTCGTAGTTGTAAAAGAAGAAGAGTCTGTTCTTCTTGATGGGTCCGCCGAGGTTCCCGCCGATGTAGTTGTAGCGGTACTTGGCACGCGGCAGGCCCTGGTAGTTGTTCTGCCAGGAGTTGGCATTGAAGGCTTCGTTGCGCAGATCGTCGAAGATGGTGGCGTGGAAGTTATTCGTGCCGGACTTAGTGACGACGTTGATCACGGCTCCCGCGCGATAGCCGTACTCGGCCTGGAAGTTGTTGGTGAGCACGGAGACTTCCTGGATCGATTCGAGGCTCGGGGTGACGGTGGTCTTCGCGTCGCTGCCCTGATCGACGATGCTGCCGCCATCGAGATTCACCTGGGTCTGGTTGGGACCCTTGCCGTTGATGCGGAAATCGGCATACCCGGTGGACGTGAATTCGCGGCCGCTGAAGGCGGACAGGCTGGTGGCGTTGGCGCCGGGGATGATCTTCAACAGCGTTACCCAGTTGCGGCCTTGCAGCGGCATGTCGGCGACCTGGCGCGCGCTGATGGTTTCGGTGCGCACGCCGGAATCCTTAATCAGTTCCTGCTGAGTGGTGACGGTGACGGTCTCGGCGGGGCCGGAGCCGATCTCGAGCTTGATCTGTCCGAGCGAGAGTTGCTGGAAGGCGTTAAGTTCCAGGTTGGTGAGCTGGCGATCTTTGAAGCCCGGACTCTTGATCGTCAGGGTGTATTTGCCGACCGTGACGGAAGGGAAAGTGAAGAGTCCATCGGTGTTCGACACGACGGTACGAACGCTTTGGGTCGAAGGTTCGACGAGCCGGAGCGCGGCGTTGGGGACGTGAGCCCCGGAGGGGTCGAGCAGTTCTCCGGTGATGGAGCCGAGGCCGGCCTGCCCGAAAACAGGGAGGGCGGCATAAGCGAGCAGGGCGAGTGCGCAGACTGGGCGAGTGAATCTCAACATGGTGGATCATTTTTATCACATAATGGTCGAGTCCGTTACGAATCTTTACGCTACCTTTATCGATATATTTGAGAATTTACGCGCGAGGCGTTTCACATCCTGAAATGTCTCACCTTGTGAGATGAAATCTTGTCCTCGACACCCCTGAAGTCGGTGCTGGTCTGTGCGGTTCTGGCGATCGCCGTGTTTGCGTGCTTCGCATCGTCGCTGCGGAACGGGTTCGCGGATTACGACGACAACGAGTACGTCACGGACAATCCACACGTGCGGACCGGGATCAACGGGGAGAACGCGAAGTGGGCGTTGACGGCGGCGCACTCGAACAACTGGCATCCGCTGACCTGGATCTCGCACGCGGTGGACGCGACGCTATTCGGACTGGATCCGGCGGGTCACCATTTGACGAGCCTGATTCTGCACGTGATCAATACGCTGCTGCTGTTCGCGTGGCTCTATGGGGCGACGGGGCGGCAGATGCGGAGCGCCTTCGTCGCGCTGGCGTTCGGACTGCATCCGCTGCATGTGGAATCGGTGGCATGGGTCGCGGAGCGCAAGGACGTCCTCAGCACTTTCTTCTGGATGCTGACACTGCTGGCGTATTCGGCGTATGTGAAAAGGCCGGGGATCGCGCGCTACTTTCTGGCGGCCGGCTGCCTGGCGGCGGGCCTGATGGCGAAGCAGATGCTGGTTACGGTTCCGGTGCTGCTGCTGGTGCTCGACGGGTGGCCGCTGAAGCGGGGCGACCGCTGGGGGCGGCTGGTGCTGGAGAAAGTGCCGCTGCTGTTCCTTTCGGGATTGGCGTGCGCGGCGGCGTTGTGGGCGCAGCGGCGGGGCGGGGCAGTGGCGGGGATCGAGCAACTGCCGCTCGAGCTGCGCCTGGCGAACGGCGCGCTCTCTTATATAAGGTACGCGGCGATGACGGTGTGGCCGGACGGACTGGCGGTGTTTTATCCCTTCCCGCTGCACGGGATCGCGGCGTGGAAGGTGGCGGGTGCGGTGGCGGCGCTCGCGGGCGTCTCGATCCTCGTCTTCCGATTGCGGCGAACGCGGCCATGGCTAACGGTGGGGTGGTGCTGGTATGTGATCACGCTGCTGCCGGTGATCGGGATCGTTCAGGTAGGGATGCAGGCGATGGCCGATCGGTATATGTACGTGCCGATGATCGGACTGTCGATCGCGGTTGCCTGGGAGTTCGACAGGAGGGCCGCGGTACCGGCCGTCGCGGTGCTCGCGGTGTGGGGCGTGGTCTCGTGGCGGCAAACGGCGGTGTGGAAAGATGGCGTGACGCTATTCACGCACGCGATCGCGGTGACTGACGATAATTTTCTGGCGCACGACAATCTCGGCGTGCTGCTGGACCGGCGCGGCCGTTTCGACGAAGCGCTAGCGCACTACCGCGAGACGCTGCGCATCAAGCCGGGCGACCGACAGGGCGAGACGAACCTTGCGCAGGCGAGTTTTGCGCGGGGTGTGCGGTTGCAGGCTCAGGGTAAACCGGACGAGGCGATCGCGGCATTCCGCGAAGGACTGCGATACCGGCCTGGCAATGCGCCGGCCAATATGGCGCTGGCCGTCGCATTGGCGGGAGTGGGGCGGGCGGGCGAAGCGCGATGGGCATTCGAAGATACCCTGCGCTACGACCCGGAAAACGTGGAAGCACATTACGATCTCGGATTGATTCTTGCCGGTAGCGGGAAGATGAGCGAGGCACTGCCGCACTTCGAGGCGGCGTCGAGACTGAAGCCCGAGTTCGGTCCCGCGCACGTCGCACTGGCGGAGATGTATTACGCCGCGGGCCGGTTTGCCGAGTCATGGCGCGAGGTTCAAGCGGCACGCGCGGCGCATGCGGCGATCGACCCGGAACTGGTTTCGTTGCTCGCTCCCCACATCACGCACTAGGAATACCCTTTATTTGAGAGTTTATTGCCTTAAAGAGATTGATTTGCCATGTGCCGGATGCTACCATGCGCGTCAAATAGGTTAGTCCCAAGGAGAAGCAGTTCATGAAGAAAGTATTCTTTGCGCTCGCGCTGGCATCGTTCGCCGCGTGGGGCCAATCCAGCCGTGCGAGTCTGGGAGGCCGGGTTACCGATCCGCAGGGATCCGCGGTACCGAACGCCGAAGTAGCTGTGGTCTCCGATGAGACCGGCGTCAGGCAGACAACCAAAACCAATGACCAGGGTAACTGGACGGTGCAGTTTCTGATTCCCGCGAAGTATGCCTTCACGGTAACGTCTGCCGGATTTAAAGCGGTCGAGCGCAAGGGCATCACGCTGCAGACTTCGGACAATAAACTGATCGATACCGTGCTCGAGATCGGCTCAACCACGACCGAGTTGACGGTGACGGGAGAAGTGCCGTTGATCGATACGACGGCGGCGACATCCGGAACGGTGATCTCGCAGGAACAGATTCTGGAGATGCCGTCCAGTTCGCGTGTGACCACGCTGCTGGCGACGCTTTCGCCCGGCGTGCTGCAGCAGGACCAGAATAACAATGCGCTGCACCTCTGGTCGCATGACGGCGCTTCGCAGATCACGATCGATGGCGGGCGCAACAATACCCGTTCGAACAACTTCGAGCTGAACGGTATGCCGAACCTGAAGACCGGCGGACAGGCGGGCTTTATGCCGGCGCCGGACGCCGTGCAGGAATTCCGCGTGGTGATGAACGCCTACGATTCGTCGATCGGACGCCAGGCAGGCGGCACGATTCAGATGATCACCAAGAGCGGCACGTCGAAGGTCCACGGCAGTCTTTATGAATTCAACCAGAACAATATTCTGAACGCCAATACGTTCCAGGCGAATGCCGCGGGACAGCCGAAGGCGCCGATTCATTACAACGAATACGGCGGAACGATCGGCGGGCCGGTGTGGATTCCCAAGGTCTACAACGGAAAGCAGAAGACCTTTTTCTTCTTCTCTTACGATGGGACGCGCAACCAGGACCCGCGATCGGGCGTGCGTTCGGTGCTCGACTCGAATGAGCGCCTGGGCGATTTCAGTCAGTCCTATACTACGCAGGTAGTGGGCGGAGTCTCGACGAAGTTTCCGATTCAGATCTTCGATCCGTATTCGGTGGATGCCAAAGGAAACCGCACGTTGTATCCCGGGATGAAGATTCCGACGCTGCAGTTGAGCAAAGTGGCGCAGGGCATTTTGAAGTACGTTCCGCTGCCGAACACGCCGAGCAACGGGACCAGCAACGATGCGAACAATTTCACGCCGTCCTCCAGCCGCCAGAATAAGATGGCGGATATCACGTCGCGCGGCGACCATAGCTGGAACAACTCCCACAAGACCTTCGCGAATTTGACTTGGTATCACGAAGACGAATTGAGCGGCGACGATTTCCATAACGCCTCGACCGGGGCCTTCCAGCACCGCATGTCGAAGGGTGTGGGCATCGATCACGTGTGGACGATCGGACCGACGAAGATTCTCGATCTGCGCGCGAACCTGGCGCGTTACGAAGAACCGAACAACGATCACGGCGCGGGATTCAACGCGGCGTCGCTGGGCTTCCCCTCGTCGTTTGTGGGACAGATGGCGCTGCCGTCGTTCCCGCAGATTATCGGGCAGTTCGGGGGCATCGGCACGGGCCAGGCGGGCAGCGTGACCAACACTTCGTACTACACCTATGCGGCGACCCTGACTCACGTGAAGGGCAATATGACGTGGAAGTACGGCGCCGAATTCTGGGTGCTTCAGGATGCCCGCAAGGGAATCGGCAACCAGGGCATCTACACGTTCGATAACAGCAACTGGACGCGGCAGAATGCGCTGACCAGCGGCGGTACCGGTGTGGGTTCGAGCTCGGCGGCCTTCCTGTTGGGCCTGCCGAACGGCGGCGCGTTCCCGCGGAATGCCGACGCGATGTGGTCGCAGCGCTTCCATGTCTTCTACGTGCAGAACGATTGGCGCGTCTCACCGCGACTCACGTTGAACCTGGGATTGCGCTGGGACTATGAGACGCCGGTGGTGGAGCGGTTCAACCGTTCGACGACCAACTTCGACCCGACCGCGGTCAACCCGGTGAGTGATGCGGCGCAGGCGGCGTACGCGAAGATTCTGGCGAACAACCCGAACAATGTCGGCGTGCAGATTCTGGCGCAACAGCTACCGGCGAGCGCCTTCAAACTGATGGGCGCGCAACTCTTCGCCGGTGTGAACGGGCAGCCGCGCGGGACGTACAGCGGGGATTGGACGGAGTTCCAGCCGCGCGTGGGCGC
>JAOAPT010000438.1 GCA_025463045.1 Candidatus Solibacter sp. | reverse complement strand
CACTCCCGAGGGCCCTGTGATCCGCTGCATCACCTTGCCCGTTACCACGCTTCCGATTTTGGTTGTCATCAGCCCCTCAATATCGTCCGCGGCACAGGCAGCAGATAGTCAGGCGATTGCCCACTGCCCGCCGAGTGCCCGCCGTTTGCGATCGTGTTCGGCTGCGGCCACGCTCGGTCGAGTCCCAGCGGAGTATCGTTCTGCAGCGTCAGCGCCTCTGGTCCCGTCCCCGCGTATACATTCCACCCCTTCGCGTTCGGCGGTGCCGCGCCCGGCGTCACCGCAAACGAACTCCCGGCGATCTCGATCGTTACTGGCGTCGAGACCGCGCCTTCGCTTCCCGCCGCATTCGTCCACGTGGCCGCCACAAAGTAGCTTCCATCCGGCAGCCCGCCCGATACCGGTAGAACATGCGGCGATGCCGCCCGCGCCACTGGGTCGTACGACATTCCCAAGCCCGTCTGAATTACTTTGTCGTACGCCCACTTCACCATCCCGTGGAATTCGTCGCGTTTGCCCGCATACCGGTCGTTCAACTGGCTCCGATACGCATCGCGATACACCATTTCGAGAGTGAGATACGTATGCCAGAGCTTCAGGGTCGGAGTCACCACGACCCTGCTGGCAGCCGGTGGATAGTTGAGCCGGCCCAGCAGCGTAGTCACTTCCGCCGCGATTTCTTCCTGTGCCAACTGCAGTTTCCGAGTCACGTCGATGCCCTCGACGTTCGCCACCTCTAGAAGTTGGGTATCGTGCCCCCGCAAATCTTCGATGCTCGAAACTTCGCCGTCCGTGAACAGAGCCATGGTTTCCGCCTTAGTCCTTCGAGCTGCGCGCCGGAGCCTTCAGGCGTTCCAAATCGGCCGTCGAAACCACCGTGAACTGCAGCTTCGCGGCCTGCGCCGCCTGCTCGGCCATCTTCTTCGCTTCCGCCAACAGCGCCCGATACACCTTGATTTCGTCGCTGTTGGCCAGGCGAGCCTGTCCTTCCACCAGCATCTTCGCGGCGAGCCGGCGCGGCACTTCCGTCCGTCGGCCGTCCCTGCCGCCGTCCGTCGTCTCATTGCTGATCACCAGCGGGAATTCATCGGCAATCTTCGCTTCCACTTCGCGGATCTTCGAATAATAAAGTTGTAAATCCATTCCTTCTCCCTTTCCTTTTGCGAACCCTCTTGTTGTGGGGCAGGATGGTATCCTCCGCACCGATTGGCAATCGGTGCAGCCGGGCTTGATCGGCCTGCCGTGCAGATTGTTCGTACTCGCGTGACACGCGATGAGCATGCCCGCGCAAAGTGGACAGGCGATCGTCTTCTGTCGCCTGTCCACCCGCGCTGACCCAGCTATGAAGGGCACGCCCCATCAGACGTGCCCCATCTCTAACTTCTACGTGTTCACCTGCACGCCGGCCGAGTTCCGCAGAACTCCGCAACCGTAGAGCACGTCCACCGTGAACTGCTGAGCCAGGGTATTCGGCTGGTAGCTCATCACCACCCGCATTCCGAAGTTCCCCAACTCCGCGTACTCCGCAATCGCTCCCGTACCCGGCAGCGGCTGCGGCAGGCGGCGAACCACCAGGCCGAGGGCGCTCTTGGTGAATGCCATGTTGTGTGTCGTGACCGGGCTGCTCCCCGTCTTCTGAATGAACTGCGAACGGAACACGAAGAAGTCCTTGATCTTGCCGACGCTGCCGTCGATCAGCGACCGCAGGCCGGCGTCGCCCGCCGTCTGGAATTCGCTGAAGCGGGGAATCTGGCGCCATGCCGAATACGTCGCGGCATCCACCACCATGAACTTCTGCTCGCTCGAAGGAACCTTCGCCAGGAACAGAGCAGTCTCCGCCGCGTCGATCGTCGCTTCCGTGATCGCCGTGCCCGCCGTGCCCACCGCCGAATTCGCAGTGAAGCCCGCATACAAGGCCAGCAAATCGCTCTCGATCTTCTGGGCGATCGCCGCCACCGCCGGCTCCATGTAGATCCTCAGCAGATCCGGAACTGCCAGCACCTTGGTAATGTCCGGAATCTGGAACGTCGCCTCGGCGTGCGTATTCAGCACGATCTGCGCGTTGCCCAGGCTCGGATTCTGCGTCTGAACCGTGCCGCCCTCGGCGATGTTGTTCGCCACCATAGTCGGCGGAATCGGCACGTTGATCGTGTCGCCCGCCTGGGCCAGAACCGGCTCGTAATCGCGATTCACCAGGTTCCCCATCACGAGGTTCCCCACCAGTACCGGCAATGCATCGGCCGCCACCAGTTTCACAATCGCGTTTGCAACGTTACTCGAAGTAATAGCTCCCAAGACTTTTCTCCTTAACTTTCTCTGTTGGTTCTTTTACATTCCCCGAAGGGACTGCGACGCCACGCGCACGATTTCTTCTCGTACTCGCTGCATTTCCTCGGCACTCATTCCTGGACGAATTCGCTCCAGGTCCACCGTCTCCCGGCCTGCCGCCGGTGCTTTCAGGATGGCCGTCATCCCTGTCCCGCCGGCGATTCTCGCCGGCAGAAATTCCGGATTCTCGTTGACAAACGCGGTCAGGTAATCTTTCAACGGCGTTTCGCCGGAGTCGCCGCGGGCTACCAGCCGCCCGTCCTCCGTCCGCACGATTCCGTCCTGTACCGCCTTGAACGCGATGTCAATCTTTCCCACGCCCAGCCGCTGCAACTCGGCCCGCACCACGGAGCTTCGCTCCGCTTCCTCGGCCACCTTGCGGCTCCGTTTGTTCTCGTCCACCAGCTCGTTCACCCGGCGTTCCAGTTGCTCGCGCCGCTTGCGCTCTTCCTGCAACTCCGCCTTGTGTGCCGGTACGCTCTTTTCATGCTCGGTGCTGACGAACTCCTGCACCGCCTGCCGTACGATTGCTTGAATATCGATGCCTTCCATATACCTCCCAATCTCTCGGCCCGCCGGTGCTCTTGCCGCCGGCCGGCCAGTCGCCGCCTCACTGTCCGTCGATCTCCTCCGCAACCCGTGTCTTGATCTCCTGCCGCGCGTCGCACAAATACTTGAACGCCAGCTTCTTGAAGATCTGCTTCTTCAACGTCGCCGAT